>DASSMN010000516.1:0-2037 GCA_035688885.1 Gemmatimonadales bacterium | reverse complement strand
CTCACCCCGACCACCGTGCGCCGGCTGGTCAACCTCGCGCGTGAGCCAGTGATCACCGTGGCCTTCCGCAAACCGGAAACCCGCGAAATCACCTCCTGCCGTGGTGACAGCCAGATACTCGAGGAAGCCACCCTCAACGGTGGGCAGTTCACCGTCATGTGCACCACCAGCTCCGGTGCGCAACGGCCCATGAAGGTCAACGGCGCTCACTGAGCGCATCGGTCCATGTTCCTCGCCATCCTGGTGCTGGCTTCCCGGCTCGTCGTGATCCTCGCCCTGGCCTACGCGTCGACCGTGGCGCTCACGCACTGGGCCGTTCGGAGCCGGAAGCTCACGCCGTTCGGGGCCTGGCCCCGGTTCATCCGCCGAATGAGCGACCCCGTGCTGCAGCCGCTGGAGCGGCGCATTCTTCGGGCGGGCGGCAATCCTCAGGATGCGCCGCTCTGGCTGGTGGGTATCGTGATCGTGGGCGGACTGCTGCTGCTGAGCCTGGTGCAGTGGCTGGTCGGCTTCGCCGTGACGCTCGGAGTGCTGGCACAGTCCGGACCACGCAGCTGGGCGCGCTTCCTGGTAAGCGGGCTCTTCACGCTGCTCATGGCAGCCCTGGTCGTTCGGGTGATCTCGTCCTGGTTCGGCATCTCGCCCTACCGACCGTGGATGCGTCCGGTCCTGCTGCTGACCGATTGGATCATCGAGCCGATCCGGCGCATCCTGCCGCCGTTCGGCATGATCGACTTCAGCCCGCTGGTCGCGTGGCTGCTGTTGAGTGTGGTGCGCGGGTTCGTGTTGTCGATGATCTAGGGTGGCTGGCCCACTGTCGCCTGACCCGGTGACTACGACATCTCCTCTCCTGTCAACTGCCGGCGGCATCCGCTTGCGCCTTCACGTGCAGCCGCGGGCGTCCGTCACCGAGCTCGCCGGCCGGCATGGCGGCGCGCTCAAGGTACGGGTTGCCGCGCCGCCGGTGGGTGGCGCAGCTAACGAGGTGCTGATCCGCTTCCTCGCCGAGCAATTGGGGGTGCCGCGATCCGCGGTTCGGGTGGAATCGGGCAGCGCGGGGCGGGCGAAGGTCATCGCCGTGGCGGGGATCCACCCCGAGACCGCGCGGCGGCGGCTAGGGCTGTAACGCCCATGGCCGCGCCCCGGGGAAGGGGTTAGCTTTCCCGGGTCGGAGAAATTGTTCGTGGCGATTTGCGCTGCTTGCGGCCACGTTAAACAACCGCTAAAACGCATCCCCTGAGGCGTTTTAGCCCTCAGGGCTTTTTCATTATCGGAGCGCCCGTGCTGGTAGACCAGTCCCCTGCCCTCACCCCTGCCCCGACCGGTCTGACCCGGGAGGCGCGGCTTGCCCTGCTGGAACCGCTTCTGGCCCGGCGGATCCTGGTGCTGGACGGCGCCATGGGGACCATGATCCAGTCCTATCGGCTGGAGGAGAAGGACTACCGCGGCGACCGTTTTGCCGACTGGCCGCGCGAGCTCCGGGGGCACAACGATCTCCTGACCCTCACGCAGCCCGGGATCATCCGCGCGATCCACTCGGCCTACCTCGAGGCCGGCGCCGACATCGTCGAGACCAACTCCTTCACCTCGAACGCCATGTCCCTGGCCGACTACGGGATGGAAGAGCTGGTGTACGAGCTGAACCGCGCGGCCGCACGTCTGGCACGCGACTCGGCGGACGAGTGGGAACGTCGGACCCCCGACACGCCGCGCTTCGTGGCCGGGGTGCTCGGCCCCACCAACCGAAGCGCGTCGCTCTCACCGGACGTGAACGACCCCGGTTTCCGAAACGTCACGTTCGACCAGCTGGTGGCCACATACGGCGAGGGCGCGCGCGGCTTGGTGGACGGCGGCGCCGACCTGCTGCTGGTCGAGACCATCTTCGACACGCTCAACGCCAAAGCCGCGCTGTTCGCCGTCGAGGCGCTGTTCGACCAGCTGGGTTACCGGCTGCCGGTGATGATCTCCGGCACCATCGTGGATGCGAGCGGTCGGACCTTGTCGGGCCAGACTACCGAGGCGTTCTGGCACTCGGTG
>DASSMN010000599.1:0-4906 GCA_035688885.1 Gemmatimonadales bacterium | reverse complement strand
ACAGTCCCTGCGCCCGGGATCACAGCACACCGCCTGCTTCCCGATCCTCCCGTCCTTCCGTCCTTCCGTCCTTCCGTCCTTCCGTCCTTCCGTCCTTCCGTCCTTCCGTCCTTCCGTCCTTCCGTCCTTCCGTCCTCCCGTCCTCCCGTCCTCCCGTCCTCCCGTCCTCCCGTCCTATCGTCCTACCGTCCTGTCATCCTTCATCTCCACCGTCTTCGGCTCACCCAAGTCCGGTGACTTCCCGGTCACCATGCCTTTCACCACCTCGAACAGCACGACCGGCCGCGGCTTGTCCTGCTTGAGATACGTGACGGACTGGACGTCCACCATGATCAGCGCCAGACGTGGATCATCAGGGCCCCCGTCGCGGTCGCCACCCTCGTCTCCGAACCATGCGCGCCAGTCGGGCTGGTACAGGTCGTGGATCAGCTTGCGGTCACGCGAGACGAAGGCCGTACCGCTCACCGACACCCACTCGCGTGTCCGATCGCGATAGTAGGCGAGGTTCACATGCGGATCGAGCTCCAGCTCGTCCAGTTTGTGGGACTCGACGTCGGTGACGAACCAGAGATCGGCGCCCTCGGCCTGGGTCTGGGTGGCCATAGGGCGCGAGACCAGCTGGCCGTCAGGCCGCCGGGTGGTGAACATGGCGATCTCCATGCCCTCGATGAGATCGTACAGCTCTTTGAGATTCTTGCCGACGGGGTGGGTCATGGTCGAGCCTTTCGTGAAAATGATCAGTCCCGCACAACGCACAGTGCGCGCCTCAGCGATGAGTCGTGACGCCTACCTGGCGGCACATGTCCAGCACCGGACAGGTCGAGCACCGCGGGGCGCGCCCGGTGCAGATGTGCTTCCCGAACGGAACCAGCAGCGCGTTGATTTCCACCCAGTACCTGGGCGGAAGCACCCGCTCGAGCGCCGCCATCGTGGCCGCCGGGCTGGTGGTGCGGACATAACCCCAGCGATTGGTGACCCGGTGCACGTGGATGTCCACGCTGATCCGCCGCTCGCCGCAGGCAATGCCCAGCGCCAGGTGCGCGCACTTGGGGCCGACGCCGCGAAACCGGCGGAGCACCTCGGCGTCGCAGGGGAGGCGGCCGCCGTACGCGTCTACTGTTCGGCGGGCGATGTCGCGGATCTGCGTCGCCTTGGCCCCGTGGAACGTGGTGTCGCCGATCAGCCGGTCGATCGTCGCCGGCCGGAGCCGCGCGATGGCGGCGGGGCCGGGAGCCGCCGCGAACAGCCGGCGTGCCGCCACCAGGCTCACCTCGTCGCGCGTGCGGATGCTCAGGATGCAGCTGACCATCTGCTCGAACAGGCTCCGGTGGCCGTCCTCCGCCAGGGCGAACATCGCCGCCTTGGGCAGCGGCCGCACCGCGCGGCGGATCCGAGCCAGGGCGCGGCCGACGACGAACGGCCGCTTGGCGCTCAGCGCGCCAATCCCGAGACCCGGCGCTCCACCCCGGCGTACGCGCGGGCGGGATAGCCCCGCCGGTCTCCGGTCGCCCGAGCCGACCCGCGCGCCGACGGCGAGGAGAGTGAGTTCGGTGCGTCGAGATGGGCGCCGTCGTCGATCCCCACGCCCAGGCGATCCACCAGCTCGCCGCCCAGCCACGCCGTACCCGCCGCCAGCACGACCCCCACCAGCGCCAGCACGATGGCTTCGGTGGGTGGCGCGCCAGGCGAGGGCCGCTGCAGCAGCCAGCTCAGCGCGAACAGGACCAGCACGAGCACATTCCCGACCCCGTGCAGCAGGCCCACCCGCTTGGCCCGCGTACCTCGAGGAATGGCCCACCAGTCCACCCAGCCGGGCACCGCCGCCGCGAGGCCCCCGATGACGCCGGCCGCCACCATGTAGTAGGCCGACTGGGTCCAGATCGGAACCCGACTGATCAGGTAGATGACATCGAAGATCGCCGCGGCTGTCAGCAGCCCCAGCGGAAACACCACGAGCATCTGGTGCAGCGCGTGGCCCAAGACCTTGACCCTGCTCTCCATGCCTCACCTCCGAACCGCGGGCGGTATGGCTCGAAGATGCGACGGCCGGGCGGGCCCGGGATGTGACGTGGGCTACCGGCTGGCGCGGTCGAGCGCCTCGCGGATGCGAACCGCCAGGCTCTCGGGGGAGAACGGTTTCTGGAGAAAGGGATAGGGGGAATGGCGGATGCCCGGATGCAGCTTGTCGCCCTCGCTGTATCCCGACATGTAGACGATGCGGACGTTGGGATGGGCCGCCGCGACCCGGTCGGCCAGCTCGATGCCGCCCATGTCGGGCATCACGACGTCGGTCAGGACCAGATGGATGCCGTGGCCGGGCCGCTCGAGCACCGCCAGCGCCTCGCGGCCGTTGCGCGCCTCGTGGACCGCGTAGCCCTGTTCGGCCAGCACGCGTGAGGCGAGCACCCGGACGGCGTCCTCGTCCTCCACCAGGAGCACGGTCTCGGTCCCGCGGGTGACGGGCGGCCGCGGCGGGATGGTCTCCCCCCCGTCCTCGTCGGCCAGCACCCGCGGGAAGCACAGCTTGAAGCTGGCGCCCTGCCCCGGCGCGCTGTCCACCCAGATGTAGCCCCCGCTCTGCACCACGATGCCGTACACGGTCGCGAGGCCAAGACCGGTGTTGCGCGTGGTGGGCTTGGTTGTGAAGAACGGCTCAAACAGACGGGCCTTCACCTCGGGGGTCATGCCGTAGCCGGTGTCGCTCACGGTGAGCAGCACGTAGGCGCCGGCCGGCACCTCCACGCCGAGATGCTGATAGGCGTACCCCTCCGCAAAGTCGACGTCGGCGGTCTCGATGGTAAGCTGTCCACCCAGCGTCATCGCGTCGCGCGCGTTGAGGGTGAGGTTCATGACGACCTGCTCCATCTGCCCGTAATCGGCCTCGACGCCGCCGAGCCCGGGGCTCAGACTGGTCACCAGCGTGATGTCCTCGCCCAGCAATGGGCGGAGCATCCGCTCCATGCCCTCGACCACGGCATTCAGGCTCAGCGTCTCGCGCGCGACCACCCGGTTCCGGCCGAACCCGAGCAGCTGCCGGGTGAGATGCATCGCGCGATCCGCCGCCTTGCGGATCTCCTCGGCATCCGAGCGGCGCGGATCGCCGCCCGTCAGGGCGCCGAGCAGGAAATCGCTGAAGCCGACGATGATCATCATCATGTTGTTGAGGTCGTGGGCCACCCCGCCCGCGAACCGTCCCACCGCTTCCATCTTCTGCGCCTGCCGCACCTGCTGCTCGGCCTCGATCCGCTGGGTGATGTCGCGTCCGACCCCCACGATGCCGACCACCGCGCCCTCCGGGGAGCGGATCGGCGACAGCGTGGTCTGCATGTGGCGGAGCCCGCGGTCGGAGTCGCGGGTCCACTCGTAGGTGACCGTCTCGCCCCCGAGCGCCCGGTGGTTGGCGCGCTCGTGCACGCCGGCCGCCGGGCCGCCGACGATGTCACCGGTGGTGCGGCCCAGGAAATCCCGCGGCTCGAAACCCTCGCGCTCGAGCCAGCGGCCGAAGATGTCCACGCAGCGCTGATCGCGATCGAGGCGGAACACCACGTCGTCGATGCCTTCGACCAGCGTGCGGAACCGCTCCTCGGCCGCCTGGATGGCGGCGAGCGACGCCGTTCGCTCGGCCAGCAGCACCTGGTTGGAGGCGAACGCGGCCGCCCGCTCGAGCGCGGTGGCCAGCAGGCCGGCGACCAGGCGGATCGTATGGACGTGGAGGTCGTTGAACGCCCGGGGCCGCGGCGACCAGATGGCCACGACCGCCTGCACCCCGTGCTGCGTGCTCGGCAGCGGCACCAGAATCGCCGACCGCGCCCCCAGCGCCTCGACGGCGGCCCGGTCGACTCCGTCGTCGAGCGTGGTGTCGTCGCACCGGATCAGCTCGCCGGTGGCGTAGGCGCGGCCCACCAGCGTGCCCTCGGGCAGGACCCGGAGGCCGATCTGCTCGCGGCCGGACCCGCTCGCTTCGCACAGCACCAGCGCCCCGTCGTCGGGGACGAACACGCCGGCCGCGGCGGCCCAGGTGAGCGCCTGGAGCCGCTCGGCAACCACCCGCATGACCGCGCCGAGGTCGGGGCCCGCGGTGGCCACGGTCTGCTGGGTGTCGATCACCGCGGCCAGGCGCTCCGCCTCCCGGGTGAGCGTGCGCTTGGTCTGCCGCCAGCCGGTCACGTCGCGCACGCAGGCGATGATGCCGTCGTGCGCGGGCGTGATCCGCACCGAGAACCACCGCTTGAGGGGGGCGAAGAACCCCTCGAACTCCACCTCGGCCTGCTCGACCAGCGCGCGGAACGCTTCCGCTTGGAACCGCGAGCCGACCAGACCCGGGATCACGTCCCACACCACTCGGCCGATGGGGTCGCCCCGCTCGGGGCCGAGCAGGCGGAGATATTCGGCGGCCCGCGCGTTCACCAGCGTGAGCCGCCATTCGTCGTCGCAGGCCAGGTAGAGATCGCTCACCCGGTCCAGCACGTCGGTGGCCTTGGACGGCGCGCTCTCGAGCAGCAGGCCGCTCATCCCGTCCGTCGAGGGATACAGCCTGAGCTCGAGCAGGCGGCCGGTAGCCGGATCTCGCAGCGTGTGGCTGGTCGGCGCGCGCTCGGTCACCGCCCGTCGCAGCGCGACGCCCGCGGGCGTGCCCGGAAACGACGGGGACGCGCTCCAGATGACGGTGCCGACCAGGTCACGACTGGCGCCGATCAGCGGCGAGAGGAGGCGGCGGGCGGCGTGGTTGACGTAGGTGATCCGGCCATCGGCGTCCAGGGCGAAGATGCCCTCGCCGATCCGGTCGAGTGCGTCGAGCGAGCGCGCGGAATCGAGCAACCGGAAGTGGCCTTGGTGGCGGGAAGGCTTGGAACCTAAGAAATCGCGTGTCTCGGTGCCAGCCTTGCGTGCTCACTTCGCGGCGGTG
>DASSMN010000507.1:0-3322 GCA_035688885.1 Gemmatimonadales bacterium | reverse complement strand
TCACACCCGGGTGCAGGTGCAGGCGACCGCGCGCATCCTGGAAGGTCCGGTGGCGCCCGCGGCCAGCCCGACGCTGCTCGAGCTCACCCGACGCCTGTCGCTCCGCTACCTGGGCCCCGGCGGCGCGGGCTACGCCGAGCGCACGCTCGGTCGGCCGCGGGTGCTGGTCCGCCTGGAGCCGGTCGCGTGGACGACCTGGACCGGCCCGGAGTGGCACCCGCGCTATCGCTGAGCGGGCTCAGGAGTCGCGGGACGTCATCCAGCGGATGAAGCCGAGCAGGAAGAGCCCGACGCCGACCAGGAGCGGGACCCAGTACTCGGGCACCCGCAGCACTTTGATCAGCACGATGCAGAGCCCGATGAACGCCACGATGAGCCCCGCCGTCATCAGTCCCCTGCCCGAGCCGCCCGCCATGCCGCGATCCTAGGGGCCGGCGCGCCCGTCGTCAAGGCACGCGCCGGGCACCGCCCGGCAAAGTCTGCCCAGCGGCGCGGTCCGGGTTAAGGCCCGGCCACGGCCGGAACGTCGATTTCCCCGGGATTGAGCCGGTCGCGACGCCTCGTGCGCTGGCAGATCAGCCGCAGGCGGCTCCGGTCCGGACGGGCGGTCCCGCCTAGCCGCCGCCGCCCGCCTCCGGTATCATCGCCGGCATGCGCCGCCCCTCCGGTGCGCCGGTGACCGCCGGCGACCTCCTTACGCTGGAGGAGCTCGGCCGGCTCCGTCGCACCTCCACCCGGCGCGGTGCCGGTCTGGTGCTCCACGCGTGGGCGACGATCGCCGGGGCGATCGCCCTCTACGCGCTCTGGCCGTCTCCCTGGACCCTCGGCGTGGCGGTGGTGGTCATCGGCACGCGACAGCTCGGGCTGATCGTGCTCATGCACGAGACGTCGCACTGGCTCCTCTTCCCGAGCGGTCCCGCCAACACGCGGGTCGGCACCTGGCTCTGTGCCGCGCCGCTGGGCGAGGATCTACGCGTGTACCGGCGCCGGCACCACCAGCACCACCGGCTCACCCAGCAGCCGGACGATCCCGACCTGGCGCTCTCGGCAGGCCTGCCGTGCTCGCGCGGCCGGCTCGCGCTCGCGCTGCTCGCGGACGCGGCCGGCCTCACCGCGCTGGCCGCGGCGGCCCGGTGGCGCCCGTGGCGGGACGGCCCGGGGGTGTGGCGCCGCGCACGGGCGCCCCTGCTCGCCAACGCGGTGCTGGCGTGCGGCCTCGTCGCGGCCGGCGGCTGGTCGCTCTACGTGCTCACCTGGCTCCTGCCCTGGGTCACGTGGTATCGGGTGGTCAGCCGCATTCGCAACATCGCCGAGCACGGCCTGGTCGACGGCGCCGAGGACCCGCTGCGGAGCGCGCGCAGCATCGGCGCGGGGCCGGTGGCCCGGGCTCTCGTGGCCCCCTACCGGGTGAACTACCATCTCGAGCATCACCTGCTCGTGTTCGTGCCCTGCTGGAAGCTGCCGCAGGTGCACGAGTTGTTGCGCGCGAAGGGTTACGGGGATCGCATCGAGCGGTCCTCGGGCTATCTCGAGGTCCTGGATCGGGCCACGGCCCGGCGGATCCGCGGGCGCCGGCGCCGCTAGTCGCGGCACCCCGCGGCATGGGCTCCGGCCGCGCTCACGGCCGGGGACGGGGCCGGTCGGCGAGGACCGCGATGCGGGCCAGCACGTCCCGCAGCTCGTCACGCTCGGTGCGGAGCCGCGCGATGTCGGCCTGGAGCTGGTCGATGCCCGCCACCCGGTCTCGCAGGTCCTTCACCTCGTGCGCGATCGCCAACAGGTGCCCTTGCAGGTCGTTCACGTGTCCGATCCTTTCGGTGGATTGGTCGCCCGTGGCTGACAGTGTACGGTGCCCCACCCTCCCCGGGTCGCATGTTTGCGCGCGGCCCGGTTGTCGGGCCGGCCCACTTGACGCTATGCTCTGCCGGTGAAGCCCCGCGAGGAGACCGTCACCGTCGGCGCGACCCGGGTGCAGGTCCTCATCGGGGGCGAGGGCGATCCCCTGCTGGTCCTCCACGGGGCGGGCGGCAACCGCGGCTGGCTTCGCTGGATGGACGCGGTCGCCGAGCGCCACACGATCTACGCGCCCACCCATCCCGGCTTCGGCCGCTCCGACGCCGCCGACTGGATGGAGGGGATCGACGATCTGGCCCGCTTCTACCTGTGGTTCCTCGACGTGGTGGGGCTCCGCCGGGTGCACCTGCTCGGCCACTCCATCGGCGGATGGACCGCGGCCGAGATGGCCACGATGTGCCCGGGCGTCGTCGATCGCCTGGTGCTGGTGGCGCCCACCGGCCTCAAGCCGGAGGCGGGCGAGATCCTCGACATCTTCTACTATCCCCCGGAGGAGCTGTTCAAGCACACCGTGCTCGATCCGGCGACGATCCCGGAGCGCGAACGGCTCTTCGGCCGGCCTCCCACGCCCGAGGAGGCGGAGATCGCCCTGCGCAACCGGGAGATGACCGCGCGCCTCACCTGGAAGCCCTACATGTTCAACCCGCGCCTCCCGCACTTTCTGCCGCGGGTGACCGCACCCACCCTGCTGCTGTGGGGCCGCGAGGACGGCATCGTTCCCGTGATCTGCGGCGAGCAGTACCGGCGGCTCCTCCCCGACGCCACGCTGCGGGTGATCGAGCGCTGTGGCCACCTGCCCCTGATCGAGAAGCCGGACGAGTTCGCGGGGCTGGTGCTCGACTTCCTCCGGAGGGCCTGAGGTGAAGCTCTACTACTTCAGCGAGATGCCGCACCACGAGTTCCCGGACGCCGAGGGCGACCGGTATCCCTCGCTGCGCCTGGCCTTCCCCAACACGTTCTTTTCGCCCGAGATCGCGCAGCGCAACTACCAGCGCTACCTCGACGAGTACGACGCGGCGGACCAGGCGGGCTTCGACGGGCTCATGATCAACGAGCACCACTCGACGCCCTCGTGCGTGAACGTCTCGGCCAACATGACCGCCGGCATCCTCGCCCGGACTACTCGCAACGCGAAGCTGTTGATCCTGGGCAACATCCTGCCGATCCAGGACAACCCGGTGCAGATGGCCGAGCAGGTGGCGATGGCCGATCTCATCTCGGGCGGGCGGGTGCTGAGCGGCTTCGTGCGCGGCGTGGGGGTGGAGAGCTGGTGGGCGAACAGCAACCCGGTCCACAACCGCGAGCGCTTCGAGGAGTGCCACGACCTGATCATCAAGTGCTGGACCACCCCGGGCCCGTTCCGGTGGGAGGGCCGCCACTACCACTTCCGCCACGTCAACCCGTGGTGCCTGCCGCTGCAGAAGCCGCACCCGCCGATCTGGGTGCCGGGTACCGCGAGCCCGGAGAC
>DASSMN010000595.1:0-5972 GCA_035688885.1 Gemmatimonadales bacterium | reverse complement strand
GATGACCTCGCGCTCGAACGCGCGGCGCACCCCCTCGCTGTCCATCAGGGTACGAATCCGCCCGATCCGGAGGGTCTCCTCGAAGAACCGCATGCCGCGCCGTTCCATGTCGCCCAGCAGCAGGTCGAGCCGCGCCAGCCTGGGCTCGACGTCGCGCACCATCTCGTCGTGGAACAGCGACAGCTGGCGGTCGATGTTCTGGATGGTCTCCACGTCCTCGGCGAGCAGCTTGAGCCGCTCGAAGGCGACATCCTTGTAGCGTGCGGTGAGCCGGAGGCCCACATTGAGCGGGTTGAGCAGCTTGAGGCGGACGCGCTCCTCCTGATCGAGGGTGCGCACCAGATAGGTGTCCACCGCATCGAACCCGCTCGCCGCCCAACGCTCGGTCGAGCCGTCAATCCGAGCCGCCTGCGCGTCGCGCGCCGACACGGCGAACAGCCGGGGCGCTTCGCCCAGCAGCGCGCTCGCGTGCTGGCGGACGAACTCGATCACCTGCGAGCGCTCCTCGGGCGTGCCGAGGATGTCGATCTTGTTGACCACGAAGACGATCTTCTTGCCCCACTGGCGGATCTGCTCCAGGAAGCCGCGCTCGCTCTCGGTGAAGGGGCGGTCGGCGCTGGTGACGAAGAGCACCAGATCGGCGCGGGGGATGAAATCGCGGGTCAGCTCCTCGTGGCGGCGGATGATGGCGTTGGTGCCGGGCGTGTCCACCACGGTGATCTCGCGCAGCACCTCGGCCGGGTAGGTGCGGTCGAGCAGGAACGCCTCCTGCAGCTGCTCCGAGACCTCCGACCCGTACCGCAGCCGGTTGATGCGATCGGTGGTGGGGGTGACCCCCTCGGGCAGCACCCGTTCGCCGAGCAGGGCGTTGATGAAGCTCGACTTGCCGGAGTTGAACTCGCCGGCCACGACCAGCAGGAACAGGCCGGCCAGCTGTTCCCGGGCCTCGCGGAAGCGGCGGAGGTCGTCGGCGTCCACGTCGCTGCCGAAGCGCTCCAGCGCCGCGGCCAGGCGGTCGAGCAGCTCCTGCTCGCGGGCGCGGAGGTCCTGCTCGCGCTCCGACAGGATGGCGCGGCGTCCCAGCAGTCTGCCGATCACGTAGGTGCCTCCGTCCGGCGGGCTCGTCTTCCCTCGAGGTTCGAGAAGGATCGTAACTCAGCGCGCGGACGACGTCGAGGAGGGCGGGCGGCGGGCGAAGGCTTCCATGCCGCCCATAGCGGGCGCTCGGACCCGTAGAGCAGATCCCTAGCTGCGCTCGAGATCATGAATGATTGCGCTCGCGTCCGTCCGCCTGTGCGTCCTTCTGCCTTCCCGTCCTTCCCTGCTTCCGTCTTTCCGTCCTTCCGTCCTTCCAATTATCTTCCGCTGCCTCGCCCTCCGCCGGGTCCCGCGAAAGGAGCCGTTCTGACCGCCGAAAGCACTCGCCTTCGACCCGCGCGCTCCGACGACGCCGGCACCGCCGCAGCGACCGAGTCCCTGGACGATGCCTTGGCCTGGCGCAGCATCAACAGCATTCGCGCGCTGTCCATGGACGCGGTCGAAGCGGCGCAATCGGGGCACCCCGGGACGCCGATGGCGCTGGCTCCCGCGGCCTACATCCTGTGGCACCGCTATCTCAGGCATGATCCCCGCCACCCCGACTGGCCCGACCGCGACCGCTTCGTGCTCTCGTGCGGCCATGCGTCGATGCTGCTCTACTCGCTGCTCTACCTCACCGGCTACGACGTGTCGCTGGACGACCTGCGCGCCTTCCGCCAGTGGGGCTCGGCGACGCCGGGTCATCCCGAGCGGGGGCACACGCCCGGGGTCGAGACCACCACGGGCCCGTTGGGCCAGGGCGTCGGCAACGCCGTCGGCATGGCCATCGCCGAGCGGTTTCTGGGCGAGCACTTCAACCGGCCCGGGCAAGGGATCCTCGACCATCGCACCTGGGCGTTCGTGAGCGACGGCGACCTCATGGAGGGCGTCTCGCACGAGGCGGCTTCCCTCGCGGGGCATCTCCGGCTCGACAAGCTCACCCTGATCTACGACGACAACCACATCACCATCGACGGCGACACCGCGCTGACTTTCAGCGAGGACGTGCGGCTCCGGTTCGAAGCCTACGGCTGGCACGTGGTGCGGGTGAGCGACGGCAACGACCTCGCCGCGATCGCCGAGGCCTACGAGGCCGCCATCGCGGAATCGGCGCGGCCGACGCTCGTCATCCTCCGCACCTTCATCGCCGATCCGGCCCCGACCAAGCGGAACACCAGCAAGGCGCACGGCGAGCCGCTCGGCGCGGAGGAAGTGCGCCGCACCAAGCAGATCATGGGCTGGCCGGACGAGCCCGCGTTCTACGTTCCCGAGGATGCGCTCGACCATTGGCGTGAGGCGGTGGGCCGGGGCGCCGCGCTCGAGTCGGAGTGGCGCGCGCGCCTGGCGGCGTACAGCGCGGACCACCCCGAGGCGGCGCGCGAGCTCGAGCAGTGGCTCTCGGGCCGGCTGCCCGAAGGCTGGGAGGCGGTGCTGCCGGCGATCACCCCGGAGCAGGGCCCCCTCGCGACGCGCCAGGCCTCGGGCCTGGCGCTTCAGGCGATCGCTGCGGTGGTGCCCAACCTCATCGGCGGCTCGGCGGACCTGGGTGGCAGCACCGGCACCACCCTCAAGCAGGGCGGCACGTTCGGACCCACGACGTCGGGCCGCACCTTCCACTGGGGCGTGCGCGAGCACGGCATGGCCGCCTGTCTCAACGGCATCGCGGCCCACGGCGGGCTCCGCGCGTTCGGCAGCACGTTCCTGGTGTTTTCAGACTACATGCGGCCGGCCATCCGGCTCGCCGCGATCATGGGGCTCCCCGTCATCTATATCGGCACCCACGACTCGATCGGCGTGGGCGAGGACGGGCCGACCCACCAGCCGATCGAGCATCTCGCGATGCTCCGGGCGACCCCCAACCTGGTGGTCCTCCGCCCGGCCGATGCGGGCGAGACGGTGGAGGCCTGGCGCGTGGCGATGGCGCGCACCACTGGACCCACCCTGCTGGTGCTCACCCGCCAGAAGCTCCCGGTGCTGGACCGCCACGCGCTGGGCGCGGCCGGGGGCACCGCCCAGGGCGCCTACGTCCTGCTGGACCCGCCGGGCGGGAACCCGCAGGCCATCCTGATCGCCACCGGCTCCGAGGTCCACGTGGCGCTGGCCGCGGCCAAGCTGCTCCAGGCCGACCGGGTGCGGGTGCGGGTGGTCTCGATGCCCTCGTGGGAGCTGTTCGCGGCTCAGCCGGAAGCCTACCGGAATGAGGTGCTGCCGCCCGGTATACGCGTGCGCCTGGGCATCGAGGCCGCCAGTCCATTCGGGTGGGAGCGGTGGGTCGGCGACCAGGGCGCGATGCTGGCCCTGGACCGGTTCGGCGCGTCCGCGCCCGGCGACCGGCTGTTCGAGGAGTTCACGTTCACCCCCGAGCGTGCCGCCGCCATCGTGCGGCAGCTGATCGTACGGAGGTCCGCATGACCGGGAAGCCCGGCGCTTCGACCAACCCGCTGGTGCGGCTCGGAGAACTGGGCCAGAGTCCGTGGTACGACTACATCACCCGCGACCTCATCACCAGCGGCGAGCTGGCCCGGCTCATCGCGGAGGACGGTCTGCGCGGCATGACGTCGAACCCGACGATCTTCGAGAAGGCGATCGCCGGCAGCCGGCTGTACGACGAGGACATTCGCACCGAGTCCGACGCGGGCCGGAGCCCGCAGCAGATCTTCGAGCACCTGGCCGTGGCCGACGTCCGGGCCGCGTGCGACGCGTTCGCGGGACTCTATCGAGCTACGGGCGGCGCTGACGGCCTGGTGTCGCTCGAGGTGTCGCCCGCGCTGGCCAACGACACGACCGCCACCATCCAGGAGGCGGAGCGGCTCTGGCGGGCGGTGGACCGGCCCAACGCGATGATCAAGATCCCGGGCACGCCCGAGGGGCTCCCGGCCATCGCCCACGGCATCGCGGCGGGCATCAATGTGAACGTCACGCTGCTGTTCTCGGTGGAGCGCTACGGCGAGGTCATCGAGGCGTTCCTGTCCGGCCTGGAGCAGCGACTCGAGGCGGGGCGTCCGCTCGCGGGCATCGCGTCGGTGGCGAGCTTCTTCGTGAGCCGGGTGGACGGCAAGGTGGATCCGCTGCTCGACGGGATGGGCGACCCGGACCGGCTTCGCGGCCGGATCGCCATCGCCAACGCGTGCGCGGCCTATCGCCTGTTCGAGTGGTCGCTGGGCACGCCGCGGTGGGACCGGCTGGCCAAGGCGGGCGCCCGCCCGCAGCGGCCGCTGTGGGCCTCGACCAGCACCAAGGACCCGCGCTACCCCGACGTGCACTATGTCGAGGCGCTGGTGGCGCCCCGGACGGTCAACACGCTGCCGCCCGAGACCTTCGCGGCGTACCGCGACCACGGCCGCCCGGCGGTCCGGATCGGCGAGGGCATGATCGAGGCGCCGGCCTTGCTGCAGGCGCTGGCCGCGCGGGGCATCGACCTCGCCGCCATCACCCGCGAGCTCGAGACCGACGGCGTCGCCAAGTTCGCGGCGTCGTTCGCCTCGCTGCTCGCCGGCATCGAGGCCAAAGCCGGAGCGCTGGTCGGCCGCTGATGCTGCGTCTCCTCCGCTCGCTCTCGCTCACCTGGTGGATTTTCATCGGGATGGCCGCCGGCATCGTCGTCGGCTGGGTCGCCCCGGAGTTCGGGGCCACGCTCAAGCCGCTCTCGACCACCTTCCTCCGCATGATCAAGTCGGTCGTGGTCCCGATCATCTTCGGGACCCTGGTGGTCGGCATCGCCGGCCATGGCGACGACCTGAAGCGGATCGGCCGGCTGGCGGTCAAGTCGATCGGGTACTTCTGGCTGATGACCACCGTGGCGCTGGCCATCGGCCTCACCGCCGCCAACCTCATCCGCCCCGGCGTCGGCGTGGTGCTGCCGCCGCCCGATCCCAACGCCCCGATCCCCAAGGCCTCGCCGACCACCTTCGGCGGCTTCCTCGAGCACGTGGTGCCGCAGAGCTTCTTCGAGGCGGCGGTACACAACGAGGTGCTGCAGGTGGTCTTCTGGGCCACGCTGTTCGCCATCGCCCTCACGCAGGTGCGCGGCCGGCCCAAGGAGTCGATGCTCGGGTTCTGTGAAGGGCTGATGGAGGTGATGTTCAAGTTCGTCGGCATGGTCATGAAGTTCGCGCCGATCGGCATCGGCGCGGCCATGGCGGTGACGGTGAGCCACAGCGGCATCCAGGTGCTCAGGAACCTCGGCCTGCTGGTAGCGACGCTGTACGGGTCGCTGATCGTCTTCGCGCTGGTGGCCCTGATCCCGGCGGCGCTCCTGGCCCGGATCCCGCTCCGCCGGTTCGTGCAGGCGGTCAAGGATCCGGCCATCATCGCCTTCACCACGACGTCGTCCGACGCCGCCTTGCCGCTGGCCATGCAGCGGATGACCGAGTTCGGCGTGCCCCGCAGCATCGTGGCCTTCGTGATGCCGACCGGCTACTCCTTCAACCTGGACGGCTCGACCCTGTACCTCGGTGTGGCCTCGCTGTTCGTGGCGCAGGCGGCCGGGGTGCACATGAGCATCAGCCAGCAGCTGGTGATGATGCTGACGCTGCTGGTCACCAGCAAAGGCATCGCGGCGGTGCCCCGGGCGTCGCTGGTGGTGCTGGCCGGCACCCTGTCGGCGTTCGGTCTGCCGCTCGAGGGGGTCGCCGTGATTCTCGGGGTGGACGAGCTGATGGACATGGCGCGCACGATGGTGAACCTGGTCGGCAACTGCCTCGCCACCGCGGTGATGGCGCGGTGGGAAGGCGAGCTCGTGACCGAGCCGGCGCCTGTCTCGGGCGCCGCGGCCTCGTCGCGCACGGTGACCGCCGCCCCTTCCGACGCCTGACGCCCGCGCGGCCACCCTTTCCCCGGCCCTTCCCATGACTCCCTGTCGCGTTGCCCGATTCGTGACCGCCGCCGCGGCGGTC
>DASSMN010000180.1:0-5062 GCA_035688885.1 Gemmatimonadales bacterium | reverse complement strand
GCCGCCTGGCCGCGCACCGCCGCCTCGCTCTTGCCCGACAGGACGAACGGGAGGTCCGCAGGCAGCCCCGCCGACGCCGCGGCCCGAGGCTCCGCCGCGACCTCGGCCGCTTCCTCGAGGATCACGTGCGCGTTGGTCCCGGACAGGCCGAAGGCCGACACGCCGGCGCGGCGCGGACGCCCGCCCGCCTGCTTCGGCCAGGGGACCACGCTATCGACCACGCGCACCGCGAGCCGATCCCAGTCGACATGCGGATTGCGCGGCGTGGTGTGGAGGGTCGGGGGGAGCGCCTCGTGGCGGAGGGCGGCGACCACCTTGGCCACGCCGGCGAGGCCGGCGGCGGACTCGAGGTGGCCGATGTTGGTCTTCACCGCGCCGAGGAGGAGCGGCCGGCCGGGATCCCGGTGCTCGCCGTAGACCGCGGCCAGCGCCTGCACCTCGATCGGATCGCCCAGCGCCGTGCCGGTCCCGTGGCACTCGACGACATCGACCTCGGCCGGGCTCAGCCGGGCGTCCGCCAGGGCCCCCCGCAGCACCTTCTGCTGCGAGGTGCCATTGGGCACCGTGATGCCGCTCGTCTGTCCGTCGTGGTTGACCGCGCTGCCCCGGACCACGGCCAGGATCCGGTGGCCCCGCGCGCGCGCGTCGCACAGGCGCTGGAGCGCGAGCACGACGACCCCCTCGCCGCGGCCGTAGCCGTCGGCGCGGGCGGAGAACGTCTTCGAGCGGCCGTCCGGCGCCAGGGCGCGGGTGCGCGACAGGAGCACGAACGGCTCCGGCGCGGCCAGCACCTGCACCCCGGCCGCCAGCGCCAGGTTGCACTCGCCGCGGCGCAGCGCCTGACAGGCGAGGTGGAGCGCGACGAGCGAGGACGAGCAGGCGGTGTCGACCGCGAGCGCCGGGCCGTGCAGGCGCAGGGTGAACGCGAGCCGCCCGGCGGCGAACGAGCCGTGCGTCCCGAGCACGGTGTACGCGTCGTCGGCCCCGCCGAGCAGCCCGTAGTCGCTGGGCCCGACGCCGACGAACACCCCGGTCGGCGTGCCCTCCAGCTCGGGCGGCGGGAGGCCGGCGTCCTCCAGCGCCTGCCACGCCGCCTCGAGGAGCAACCGGTGCTGCGGGTCGATGTGCCTCGCCTCGCGCGGGCTGATCCCGAAGAAGCCGGCGTCGAAGAGATCGACGCGGTCGAGCAGCGCGGCGTCGCGAACGTAGCTCTTGCCCTTCTGCTCGAAGTCCGGGTCGTAGAGCCGATCGGTGTCCCAGCGCTCCGCGGGAATGGGGCCGACCGCGTCCAGACCTCGTGCCAGCATCCGGAACAGCCCGTCGAGATCGGCGACGCCGCCCGGCAGGCGCAGCCCCATGCCGATGATGGCCAGCGGCTCCTGGCTCCCGGCGCCGTCGCGCTCGGACGCGCGCTGGGTGTGCCCATCGGCTCCGGTCGCGGCCGGCTGGCCCCGCGCCGCGTCGAGCTGCTCGCGCAGGTAGGCCGCCACGTGACGAGGGGAGGGGTGATCGAACGACACCGTCGCCGGCAGTCGCAGGCCGGTCGCCCGGGACAGCCGCTGCCGGAGCTCGACCGCGGAGAGCGAGCTCAGCCCGAGCTCGGCGAAGCCCTTGTGCAGGTCGACGCGGTCGGCGTCCGCGTATCCCAGCACCGCGGCGGTCTCCGCCCGCACCAGCGCGAGCAGCTCGTCGAGTTGCTCGTGCTCCGATCGCCCGCGCAGCCGGACGGCCAGGTCGGTGGCGCCCCCGGACGGCGAGGTGCCGTCGAACCGGGCCTCGAGCGCGCGCCGGGCACCCGGGAGCTCGTCGAGGAGCGACCGCGGTCTGGCGATCAGGGCCGCGGCGAGTCGCCCCCAATCGACGTCCGCGACGATCGCGGTCGCCTCGCCCGCCGCGAGCTCTTGCTCGAGCGCGGCGAGGGCGCGCGGGGCGGCCATCGCCGACAGGCCGCGCGCGTGGAGCAGCGCCTGGAGCTCCGGGTCGGCGGCCATTCCGTCTCCGGCCCACGGGCCCCACGCGATCGACGTGGCCGGCCGGCCCTCGCCGCGCCGGTGCTCGGCCAGCGCGTCGAGGAACGCGTTGGCCGCGGCGTAGGCGCCCTGGTGGACGTTGCCCACCGCGCCGGCCAGCGACGAGAACGTGACGAAGACCTCGACCGCGGCCGGGTCGAGGAGCTCGTGCAGGTGGCGCGCGCCGGCGACCTTGCCGGACGCGACCTCGGCGAATTCGGCCAGCGTGGTCGCCGCGATCGGCGCTGTGTGAACCGCCCCGGCCGCGTGGAACACCGCGGAGACCGGGGGAGCGTCCGCGGCCCGCTGCGCGAGGAGCGCGGACAGCGCGGCCCGGTCGGACGCATCGCACGCGACCACGGCGACGCGGGCACCGAGTCCGCGGAGCTCGGCCTCCAGCGCGGCGGCGCCAGGCGCCCCCGGTCCGCGGCGGCTGGCGAGCACCAGGTGGCGGGCACCCTGCCGGGCGAGCCAGCGCGCGACGTGGGCGCCCAGCCCGCCGGTCCCGCCGGTCACGAGCACCGCGCCGGCCGCGCTCCAGTCGCGGACCGGGCGTCCGGCGACGGGCGGGGCGGGGACCAGGCGCCGCACGAACAGGCCGTCGCGGCGCAGCGCGAATTCGTCTTCGTCGCCGGGGCCGGCGATCGCGTCGAGCAGCGGCTCGATCGCGGCGCTGCCCGGCACCTCCGCCGACACCTTCGCCGAGACCTCCGCCGAAACCTCCGGGAGATCGAGGAGCCCGCCCCAGCGCTCCGGGTGCTCGATCGCCGCCACCCGACCGAGGCCCCAGGTCAGCGCCTGCACCGGATGGGTGAGCGGTTCGCCGCGCCGGATCGACACAGCGCCGCGGGTCACGAGCCAGAGCGGCGCGGGGATCGCCGCGTCCCCCAGCGCCTGGACCAGGGCGAGCGTCAGCGCGACCCCGCGCGGCAACGCGGGCCAGGACGCCAGCGGCGTCTCGTCGAGCGCCGCCAGGGAGATGACCCCGCGCGCGGCGCCGCCGCTCACCGCGGCGCGCAGCCTCGCCGCCATGGCGCCGCGCTCGGCGTCGCCGGGGCTCGCCCGCACCGGCACGAGCTCGGCGCCGTGCGCGGCGAACGCCCGCGCCAGCGCGGCCGCCGGCTGGGTGGCGGCCGGCTCGTCGGGTGGGAGGACCAGGAGCCAGCGGCCGGAGAGCTCCCGGCGGCCCGGCGTGACCGACGGCCGCCACGCGACCTGGTATCGCCCCGGCATCACGGGGTCGAGCTGCGCGGGCGGGGCTCCGTCGAGCCAGTAGCGCTCGCGCTGGAACGCGTAGGTCGGCAGCTCGACCGGTCGCGCGCCGTGGGGGGCGAACACCGCCCGCCAGTCGACCGCGTGGCCGCGGACGTGCAGCTGCCCCACGGCCGCCATCGCCGTCTCGGCCTCCGGCCGCTCGCGCCGCAGCGTCGCCACGAACGCGCCCGCCTCCTCGCTCCCCGCAGGCGTGCACCCCGCCGCCATCCCGGCCAGGACTCCGTCGGGCCCCACCTCCAGGAACGTCCTCACCCCCTCCCGCCACAGCGTCCCCACCCCGTCCCCGAACCGCACCGCCTCGCGCACCTGACGCACCCAGTAGGCCGGGCTGGTCAGCGCCGCGTCGCTCGCGCGCTCCCCCGTCAGGTTCGACACGATCGGGATCCGCGCCGGCCCAAAGCGCAGCCCCCTGACGACCCGCGCGAACGCCTCCAGCATCGCGTCCATGCGCGCCGAGTGGAACGCGTGGCTCACCGCGAGCCGCTTCACCTTGCGCCCCAGCCCCTGCAGCCGCGCGCTCACGTCCTCGACCGCGTCCGCGTCGCCCGACACCACCAGCGAGCGCGGCCCGTTGACCGCCGCCAGCGACACCCGGCCCCCGAGCGCCCCGACCGCGACCCCCACCTCGTCCTCGCTCGCGTCCACCGCCGCCATCGCGCCGCCGCCCGGCAGCGCCTGCATCAGCCGCCCGCGCTCGGCGACCAGCGCGCACGCGTCCGCCAGCGTCAGCACCCCGGCCACGTGCGCCGCCACCACCTCGCCCAGCGAGTGACCCAGCAGCACGTCGGCGCGCACGCCCCACGCCTCCAGCAGCCGGAACTGGGCCACCTCCAGCGCGAACAGCGCCGCCTGGGTGTACCGCGTCTGATCGAGCAGCCCCGCGGCCTCCGACCCCGGCGCCGCGAACAGCAGCGAGCGCACCGACCGGCCCACCCGCTCGTCCAGCGCGCCGCACACCTCGTCCAGCGCGTCGCGGAACACCGCGAAGCTCTCGTACAGCCCCTTGCCCATCTCCGCGCGTTGGCTGCCCTGCCCGCTGAACAGCAGCGCGAGCCGGCCCCCCATGCTCTGGGGACCTCCGACCACGCCCGCGGCACCCGACCGGGCGAGCGCCTCCAGCGCGGCCAAGCCCCCGGCCCGGTCGCGAGCGACCAGCGCGGCACGGTGGTCAAAGTGCGTCCGGGTGGTGGCCAGCGAGCAGGCCACGTCGACCAGGGCCAGGTCGGGGTGGCGGCGAAGGTGATCGCGCAGCCGCTCGGCTTGCCCGCGCAGCGCGGCCTCGCTCCTGGCCGACAGGAGGAGCGGCACGGCGGGCGCGCCGGCATCGCCGCTCGCCGGCTCGAGGCGGTGAAGCGGGGGCGCGGCGGTGCCGGCATCGCCGCCCGCCGGCTCGATGCGGTGAGGCGGGGGCGCGGCGGCGCCGGCCACCGCCGCGGCTGCCGGGCCCGCAGCGCGGGGCGCCTCTTCGAGGACAACGTGGGCGTTGGTCCCCGAGATCCCGAACGCGGAGACTCCCGCCCGCCGGGGGCGCTCGCCCGCCGGCCACGGGACCGGCTGGTTCAGGAGCTGGACCGCGGCTCCGGGCCAGTCGACGTGCCGGGATGGCTCGGAGGCGTGGAGGGTCCTCGGCAAGAGGCCGTGCTCGAGCGCGAGGACCATCTTGATGACGCCGGCGACGCCCGAGGCCGCCTGGGTGTGCCCGAGGTTGGACTTGATGCTGCCCAGCCAGAGCGGCGCGGACGCGGCGCGGGCGGGCCCGAAGGTGGCCAGGAGCGCGT
>DASSMN010000404.1:0-3059 GCA_035688885.1 Gemmatimonadales bacterium | reverse complement strand
CTCACCCTCTTCTTCTGGGCCTTCGCCGCGTGGAAGACGCACATCCCCCCGTTCACCATGGATCCCGCACTCGCGGATTGGGACCGCACCCTGCACGGGTCCGATCCCTATCGCCTCCTGTCTTTCGGCTATCGGCCGTGGGTCACCGACGTCCTTGCCACCGTCTACTACGACTGGCGCTACGTGCTTCTGGGCCTCGTGCTCTGGCAGGGATGGACCCGGCCGGGGCCGGAGCAGGGGCGTTTCTGGCTCGCCTTCGTGCTGACCTGGATCCTGCTCGGCACGGTGCTCGCGACCCTGGTGCCGTCGGCGGGCCCCGCGTTCTACCAGGCGGCGACCGGGCACCCAGGGCCGTACGGGCCGCTCATGCAGTACCTCATGCGCGTGGCCCCGCCGGGTGTGTTCGAGACCCAGCGCGGCCTCTGGACCGCCGTGGCGAACGGCGTCGTCGTGGTGGGCGGAGGCGTCTCCGCCTTCCCCAGCCTCCACGTCGCCTTGCCGCTGCTCGGTGCGTGCGCCGCGTGGCGGCAGGTAAGGTGGCTGGGCTGGGTGCTGATCGGTTACGCGATCGTCCTCTGGATCGGCACGGTCCATCTTGGTTGGCACTACGCGTTGGATGGGGAGGCGAGTGCGCTCCTGACCTATCCGATCTGGCGGCTGAGCGGCTGGTTGGCCGGCGGTGGGACAGCCGAGGCGGTCAGGGTGTAATCAGGATCGCTCGGCGGCGGCGGCGGCCCGGCGGCAAGTGTCGGCATACTCCGAGCCGCTGTCCTTGCAGAACCGCTCGACCTGGTCCCGCGGCGCGTAGTAGGTGAGCGACGTGGCCGAGGCCGCGTAGCAGGTGGGCTTCCACTCCGCCGGCGCGGCGCCGCAGAAGCGGGCCGAGTGGGCACCGCTCCAGTCGATGGCATTGAGGGCCAGTGTCGCGCCCGCGGCGCACTGGGCGGCGAGCTCGGGCCGCCCCTTGCCGCACTGCCGCAGGGTCCAGGCATCGTCCCGCTGCAGCAGGCCGGTGACCTGATGCCCGATGCTCTGGTAGCATCGAGCGGCGCGCCCCCCCGGCGCCACGTCGCAGAGCCGCAGGGCGGCGGCCGGATCGAACCTGGTATCCCGCAGGATCAGGAACCCCTGAAAGATCCAGCACGAGTTCGCGTGCGCGTCGGTCATGGCGGAACAGGGACTGTAGGGATCGCCGGCGACGACGTGGATCCGCGCCTCGCCGCCTCCCATATGCCCATGGTGTGCGTGATGCGACCCGGCGCTCGAGTCGGCGATCGCGGCGTCGATCGCCTCCATGAATACCCCCTCCTGGCAGGAGGTGTCGAAGCGGGGTCGCGAGAGGGAATCGCAGTACCCGAGCGCGCGGGCGTAGTCGAGGCCGAGCACTCCCACCACCCCATGGCCGAGTCCGTGCATGCACTCGTAGACGGCCCCCGGACCCTTCTTCCCGCCCGCACCGGCGCACATCCGCTCCAGCACGCCCATGTCGATCCCGCCGCTGGCATTGAGGTAGGCCTCCACGACGCCGTGGAAGCACCCCGCCCCGAACTCGGGCCGACACTCCGCGATCACCGCCGGGTCGCCCCCGTTCAGCGCCAGCGATCGGCGGCCGAGCGCATGGGCCAGCTGGTGCCCACCCCGAAGGACGACGCTGTCGGCCGCGGCTTCGCGCACCAGCGAGTCCATCGCCACGCCGAGGCCGTGCTGCTCCAGCGCCCTGAAGACACCCTGGACACGGGGGTCGTCCGGTCCGATCTCGTCCCAGTCGAGCCTCGCCGTCTCCGAGCGCCGAAACGCGACCGCCGCCAGCAGGACCGCCAGCACGACGCCGAGCACGACCCACAACACGCGCCGCCTCATGCGGCTCGCTTGGCTGTCGGCTTCGTCATGTTGAACCGCACGATGTGCCAGAACGCCGCCAACCCATCCCGCCAGGTGATCTTCTTGCCCTCGGCATAGGTCCGGCCGGAATAGGAGATGGCGACCTCGTAGATCCGGGCATCGGCCTGCGCCAGCCGGGCGGTGATCTCGGGCTCGAAGCCGAACCGGTCACTGGTGAGCACCAGACTCTTCATGATCGGAGCCCTGACCATCTTGTAGCAGGTCTCCATGTCGGTGAGGTTGATGTTGGTGAACATGTTGGAGAGCAAGGTGAGGAACTTGTTCCCCACCGAGTGCCAGAAGTACAGGACCCTGTGGTCTCCGCCGAGGAAGCGCGAGCCGAACACCGCGTCGGCCTTCCCCGCCTCGATCGGGCCGAGCAGACGCGGGAGCTCCGCCGGGTCGTACTCGAGGTCGGCGTCCTGCACCACGATCACGTCTCCGGTGGCGACCGCGATCCCGGTGCGGAGCGCGGCCCCCTTGCCGCGGTTCACCGGATGGTGGAACGCCTGCTGGATCTTCCCCTCGGCCAGGAGGCGGTCCATCAGCTCACCGCTCCCGTCGGTCGAGCGGTCGTTGACGCAGATGATCTCCATCGGGATCGGCACCGCGTGCAGGCGCGCGACGATGGCCTCGAGCGTCCGGATCTCGTTGTAGACCGGGACGATGACCGAGACGGTCGGCAGGTTTGGCATCGGGGAAAGATGGACGACCCCTCCCGCTGCCGCCAGCGAAGCCGGGCGCGACCGTTTGACGCCCCGTCAGGCCACCTTAACCTTCCCCCATGACCGAGCCCCTCACCGAACGCCCCGCCGATCCCCCCCTCGCGGGCGCGATCGGCGCGCGCGGGTGGACCCTCCTGGCGATGGCCGGGGCGGCGCTCGACCTCTCGCTCCACCTCTTCCGCAACTGGGTGGCGTTCGACGAAGGGGCGCTGGGCCTCGCCTCGTCCCTGGTGCGGCAGGGGCGGTGGCCGCACGCCGACTACGCCGACGTCTATTCGGGGGGACTGGCCCTCCTCGGCGCCGGCGCGCAGTGGGCGTTCGGCGACGACCTCATCTCGCTCCGGATCCCGCTCGGGATCGGCACGATCCTCTGGGTGGGACTCCTCGCGGCCTGCTTCCGCCGCTTCGTGTCGCCGTGGGCGGCGGCCGGACTCGCCTTCGTGGGCTACCTCT
>DASSMN010000491.1:0-5220 GCA_035688885.1 Gemmatimonadales bacterium | reverse complement strand
AGCGCTCCGTGACCACCCCCACCCGTGTGTCTATGCCTACCCGCGTGCTCGACCCGGACAGCCCGACCCCCGAGCGGATCGACTCGATTTTCGGCAGTGACGTCTTCTCGCGGACCATGATGCGGCAGCGCCTCCCCAAGGAGGTCTACCGGAGCCTGCTCCGGACCATCGACCAGGGCGAGCCGCTCGACCCGGCCGTCGCCGACGTGGTCGCGGCTACCATGAAGGACTGGGCCATCGAGAATGGGGCCACCCACTACACCCACTGGTTCCAGCCGCTCACCGGGCTTACCGCCGAGAAGCACGACTCGCTGGCTGCCCCCGACGGCAACGGCGGAGTGGTGTTCAATTTCTCCGGCTCCGAGCTGGTCCAGGGGGAGCCCGATGCGTCGAGCTTCCCGTCGGGGGGCATCCGGGCCACCTTCGAGGCCCGCGGCTATACCGCCTGAGACGCGACGAGTCCGGCCTTCCTCATGCGGGGCGACAACAACGTCACGCTCTGCATCCCGACCGCGTTCGTCTCCTGGACCGGCGAGGCGCTCGACACCAAGATCCCTCTGCTCCGCTCGGTCGAGGCGCTGTCGCACCAGGCGATGCGGGTGCTCCGGATCTTCGGCACCGATCAGGACGTGCGGCGGGTGTACACCACCGTTGGCCCCGAGCAGGAATACTTCCTGGTCGACCGCGACCTCTACTACAAGCGTCCCGACCTGATCACGTCCGAGCGCACGCTGTTCGGCGCCAAGCCGCCCAAAGGCCAGCAGCTCGAGGACCACTACTTCGGCACCATCCCGCCGCGGGTGCTCGCCTTCATGTCCGAGTCCGAGCGGGAGCTCTACAAGCTCGGCGTGCCGGTCAAGACCCGGCACAACGAGGTGGCGCCAGGCCAATACGAGATCGCGCCGCTGTTCGAGCCGAGCCATATCGCGAGCGACCACCAGATGCTCATCATGGAGACCCTGAAGCGGGTGGCTCCGCGCTACGGGCTCCAGGCGCTGCTGCATGAGAAGCCGTTCGCCGGCGTGAACGGCTCGGGCAAGCACAACAACTGGTCGATGAGCACGGACACCGGGGTCAACCTGCTCGATCCGCAGGACGACACCCACACCAACATGCAGTTCCTGGTGTTCCTGGTGGCGACCATCCGGGCGGTGGACCTCCACGCGGACCTGCTCCGCGCGTCGATCGCTTCGGCGGCCAACGACCATCGGCTGGGCGCCAACGAGGCGCCGCCCGCAATCATCTCGGTGTTTCTGGGCAAGATGCTGGGGGACATCCTGGACCAGGTCGAAAAGGGCCTACCCAAGCGCACCATCCGGGGCGGCACCCTCGACCTCGGCGCCAAGACGCTGCCCCAGCTCCCGCGCCACTCGGGCGACCGCAATCGCACCTCGCCGTTCGCGTTCACCGGGAACAAGTTCGAGTTCCGCGCGGTGGGCTCGAGCGCCAGCATCGCGTGGCCCAACACGGTGCTCAACACCATCGTCGCCGAATCGCTGGACTACGTGGCCACCGAGCTCGAGAAGGCGGTGGGCGCCAAGCCGTCGGCCGCGCGGCTGCAGCAGGGCGTGCTGGCCGTGCTCAAGAAGCTGATCAAGCAGCACAAGCGGGTCATCTTCGACGGCGACAACTACTCCGAGGAGTGGCATGCGGAGGCGGACCGTCGCGGCCTGCCCAACCTCAAGGACTCGGTCGAGGCCTTCCAGGTGCTTCGCGCCAAGAAGAACGTCGATCTGTTCAAGAAGTACGGCGTGCTCAACCGGTCGGAGTACGAGTCGCGGATCCACATCGCGATCGAGAAGTACGTGAAGCAGCTCGGCATCGAGGCGGAGACCATGGTGTCGATCGCCAAAGGGCAGATCCTGCCGGCCGCGCTCGAGCACCAGCGCCGCGTGGCCGAGGCGGTGACGGCCACCAAGGCGGCCGGCGTGGACGCGAGCGACAGCACCCAGGCGCTTCGGGACTTCGTCGAGCTGGTGACGCAGTTCCGCGCCCGCACCGTCGAGGTCGAGCGGTTGGCCGCCCACCACGAGTCCGACCCGGCGCGCCATGCGTCCCAGATCGCCCGCCAGCTCAAGCCGGCGATGCAGCGCCTCCGCGAAACCGGCGACGCGCTGGAGGCGGTGGTGGCGGCGGATCTGTGGCCGTTGCCGAACTATCGGACGTTGTTGTTCTTGAAGTAGGACGGAAGGACGGAAGGACGGAAGGACGGAAGGACGGAAAGACGGAAGGACCAGCAGTTACGGGCGTAAATTGCGAAGGTGGCCGGGCGCGCAGTCTTTGCGCTCGGCCACCTTCAGTCGTCCGGTCCACCCATTTTTTCATCCGCATGCAGGTGTGCTGGTCCTAGCGTCTTCCCGTCCTCCCGTCCTCTGTACGCAGGTGTGCTGGTCCTTCCGTCCTTCCGTCTTTCCGTCCTTCCGTCCTCTGTCACGCCGGCCACCCCGCCGGCTTCTGCTTCATCAACACGAACAGCTCCGACGGGCACTTGGCCGGCGTCAGCACGCCCGCCATCGCCTGGAAGGCCAGCTTCTCTTCGGCTGACGTGTCGGGATCGAAGTAGACGGCGAGGGCTTCCACCAGCGGCGCGCGGTTGGGGCGGGCGAGCGCGTCGAGCCAGGGATGGGGATCTGAGATCCTGCGGGTCTCGAGCCGCACCCGCACCGCGCCGTCCAGCCAACAGGTGGCCCCGGACAGCTCGTCCAGGAGGGGCTCGCTCAGCAGCAGACTCTCGCCTTGCGGAGTGATGGCGCCGAATCGCAGCTTGCCACGCTCGTTGCGGCGGTGAATGACGGTCCCCCAGTGGAATCGGGGGATGCCATGTTGGTACCAGTCGATGACCTGGAGCAACTGGTCGCGCAAGGCGTCGACGATCAGAGGCGATTGCATAGTAGCACCAGCGGAAAAGGTTGCCG
This sequence comes from Gemmatimonadales bacterium, assembly GCA_035688885.1. Lineage (GTDB taxonomy): Bacteria > Gemmatimonadota > Gemmatimonadetes > Gemmatimonadales > GWC2-71-9 > CAVVWJ01. Next base: position 2,305 of record DASSMN010000491.1, on the reverse strand, counting down.
GGCACGCCTAGAGGGGAGGCGCAGCCGCAGTTTCCTGCAGAATGCGGGCCAGACGCGCCCGGTTCCCGCCGCCGCAGCGCCTCCCCCCGGCCGCCGCCCCTGGCGCCCGTCTCGGGACCCGGCCACATTCCGCCCGCGGCCGTGGCCCTCCCGGTCGGGCCGCCCACCCTCCTATTCCCATGCTCGGCGACGACCTCGACCACTCCCACGTGTTCTACCGGAAGCTGACGCGGCGCTACCCGCGCATCGTCCGGGGGGCAGGGTGCTGGCTATACGACGCCGAGGGGCGGAGTTACCTCGACGGCGTGGGCGGCGCCTTCGTGGCCAACGTGGGCCATGGAGTGCGGGAGATCGCCGCGGCCATCGGCCGCCAGGCCGAGCGGGTGGCGTACCTCAACGGCACGGCGTTCACCAACGAGCCGGTGGAGGAGTTTGCGGCGGAGATCGCGCGCCGGTCGCCGGGGGACCTCGAGCTGGTCTACCCGCTCACCAGCGGGTCGGAGGCGGTCGAGGCGGCGCTCAAGCTCGCCCGGCAATTCTGGGTGGAGTCGGGCGAGCCGGGCCGCACCAGGATCATCTCGCTCGCGCCGGGCTACCACGGCAATACACTGCTCGCGCTTTCCGCCTCGGCCCGGGAGCACTACCAGACATACTTCCGGGAGTGGCTGGTGGACGTGGTGCGCGCGCCGGCGCCCTACGCGTACCGCTGCGAGTGCCACGGAACGCCGCCGCTCTGCGCCAGCTGCAGCGGCGAGGCGGTCGAGGCCGCCATCATTCGCGCCGGCCCCGAGACCGTGGCGGCGGTCATCGCCGAGCCGGTGGGCGGCTCGTCGTCCGGCGCGTCGGTGCCGGCGCCCGAGTACTGGCGCCGGGTTCGTGCAGCCTGCGACCGCCATCGCGTCCTGCTGGTGGCCGACGAGGTGTTGACCGGCGCGGGGCGCACCGGCACCTGGTCCGCGCTCGAGCCGTACGGCATCGTACCAGACATCATGACGCTGGGGAAAGGCATAGCCGGAGGGTATGTGCCGCTGTCGGCGGTGGTGGCGCCGCGCCGCTTGGTGGACGTGCTGACACGAGGGTCGGGCTCACTGCTCCACGCGCAGACCTTCTCGCATCATGCAGTGCTGTCTGCGGCCGGCGTGGCGACCTTGCGCTACCTGCGGGACCAGGCGCTGATCGAGCGGTGCGCCGCGTTGGGCCCCGTGTTCCTCGAGCGGCTGCAGATCCTGCGCGAGCTGCCCTGCGTCGGCGACGTGCGCGGCCGTGGCCTGCTGGCCGGCATCGAGTTCGTCGCCGACCCCGCCACCCGCGCGCCGTTCCCGCGCTCGGCCCGCTTCGCCGAGACGTTCGCGGCGGCGGCGCTCGACGCCGGGCTCGTGGTGTGGCCCAACGTCGGCCAGGCGGACGGCACCAACGGCGACCTGGCCATGCTGGCGCCGCCGTTCGTGGTGAGCCACGAGGAGATCGACCTCATCGTACAACGGTTCGGCGAGGCCTTGCGCGCCACCGTCGAGCGGATCGGAGCCGTAGCATGAGCGCGCCCACCAAGATCACCTACACCTCCGCGTCGGGCGACCTGAACGAGTTCCACCATCGGTTCGATGTCGCCCTCGATGCGCTCCGATCGTCGGCGGGCACGCGCTATCCGTTCTATATCAATGGCCAGGCGGTGGACCATGGCGGTGCGCCGCTCGACGATCGCTCGCCGATCGACACCGGCCTGCTGCTGGGGCGCTTCGCTCGCGCCACCGTGGAAGACGTCGACCTGGCGGTGGCGGCAGCCCGGGCGGCCCAGCGCGACTGGGCGCACCGGCCGTGGCAGGAGCGGCTCACCATGCTCCGGCGGGCGGCCGCGCTCATCCGCGAGCGGAAATACGATCTCGCGGCGCTCATGTCGCTCGAGGTGGGGAAGAGCCGACTCGAAGCCATGGGCGACGCCGAAGAGTCGGCCGACCTGATCGACTACTACTGCGGACAGGTCGAGGAAGCCGACGGCTTCGTCCGGCCGATGGGACGGATCACCCCGATCGAGCGCAACACCGACGTGCTGCGGCCGTACGGGGTGTTCGCCTGCATCGCGCCGTTCAACTTTCCCTTGGCGCTGTCCGCCGGCATGTCGTCGGCCGCGCTGGCGGCAGGCAACGCGGTGGTCTACAAGCCCGCCGAAGACACGCCGCTCACCGGGCACCGGCTGTACGAGGTATATCGAGACGCGGGACTCCCGCCCGGCGTGTTCAATCTGCTGGTCGGCGATCGCGACGTGATCGGCGATCCCTTGTGGCAGCACCCGGGCATCGATGGGGTG
>DASSMN010000578.1:0-6541 GCA_035688885.1 Gemmatimonadales bacterium | reverse complement strand
GCCCGCGGTGCGCGGCGAGCCGTTCGGTCCCCCGGAGCTCCGAGCCCGGTTCACGCTCGACAGCGGTGCCGTGCTCGAGCGCGAGGTGAGCCGGCGGATCAACGATCAGGCGCGGGGCGAGGTCCGCCGCCCATTGGCCGTGGTGCCCCGCGTGGATGTCGCGCTGGACCCGGCAACCGTGGTGTGGCCTGCCGCCGATCGCGCGCCGAGGCGATTCATCGTCTCGCTGACCCACGGGGCGCGCGACACGACCTCGGGGACCATCGCACTCGATCTGCCTGCAGGGTGGCCCAAGGTCGCTCCGCAGACCTTCGTGCTCAACCAGGAGGAAGAGCGGGAGAGCTTCGCCTTCGAGGTTCGGCCGCCGGCCGGGCCGGTGCAGGGCACCGTCGTCCTCCGGGCCGTCGCCACCGATACCTCCGGTCATCGCTATACCAGCGGACTGGTGACGGTGGACTACCCGCATATCCGGCCGCGGTCGCTCGTGACCCCGGCCGCGGCGACCGTCCGGATGGCGGCGCTCCGGTTGCCGCCGCTGGCCCGACTGGGCTACATCCGCGGCGCCGCCGACCGGGTCCCCGAGGCGCTCGCCGAGGTTGGCCTGCCGGTCACCTTGCTCGACGGGCCCGCCCTCGAGCGGGGCGATCTCTCGCGGTTCTCCGCGATCGTCGTGGGGCCGCGCGCGTACGAGACCGACTCCGTGCTCGTCGAGGCCAACGCCCGCTTGCTGGCGTACGCCCGGCGCGGTGGGCTGGTCATCGTGCAGTATCAGCAGCAGCCATTCTTCCAGGGCGGGTTTGCCCCCTATCCCATGACCTTGGGCGGTCCCTCCCTCACGCCGGGCGGCTCGCCGGTCGCGCACGATCGGGTCACCGACGAAGCCGCGCCGATGCGCCCGCTCGTGCCCGCCGACCCGGTCTTCACCGTGCCGAACCGGATCACCGACGCCGACTGGCGTGGCTGGGTGCAGGAGCGCGGGCTGTACTTCGCCCGGAGCTGGGACCGGGCGTACCGGCCGCTGCTCGAGACCCACGATCCGGGAGACGCGCCGCTCGAGGGCGGCTTGCTGGTGGCCCGGGTGGGGCAGGGGCACTACGTGTACACCGGCCTCAGCTTTTTCCGCCAGCTTCCGGCCGGCGTCCCAGGAGCGTTTCGGCTGTTCGCGAACCTGCTCGCGATCAAGTGAGGACGGCACGGCGGACGGAGGGACGGACGGTTGGAGGGTGCGTCGCGCCTCGTCGGCCGGCGCGTTCGTCCGTCCTTCCGTCTTTGTCGTCTGGCGTCCTCGTGCTGCTCCTCGCCTGCCACCCGGATCACCGGATCCCGGTGGTGATCTACTCGCCCCACGGGCGCGATCAGCTCACCCTGCTGGAGCACGCGTTCGAGCGCGAGCACCCGGACGTCGATGTGCGCTGGCTGGACATGGGATCGCAGGAGATCCTCGACCGGCTCCGGTTCGAGCGGGTGAACCCGCAGGCCGACGTGTGGTTCGGGGGGCCCACGACCATCTTCGACCGCGGCGTCGCCGATTCGCTGCTCGCACCGTACCGGCCGGCGTGGGCCGACAAGGTCGGTCCCCGCGGCGTCGGCCCCGATGATCTCTACTATCCGGCGTACCGGACCCCGGCGGTGATCGTCTACAATCGCCGGCTGGTGCCGCGCGACCAGGCACCCCGCGATTGGGACGAGGTCCTGGCGCCGCGGTGGTCCGATCGCGTGCTCATCCGCGACCCCATGGCGAGCGGCACCATGCGCGCCATCTGGGGGCTGATCATCGAGCGGAGCCTCCGCCGGACCGGCGATACGGCCGACGGCATGGCGTGGCTCCGGCGGCTCGACGGACAAACCAAGGCCTACGCCCTCAATCCGGCGATCCTGGACGCCCGGCTCGCGCGGGGCGAAGGTCTGGTCACGCTGTGGGATCTCCCGGACGTGCTCATCAGCCGCTCCAAGGGGCTGCCGTTCGACTTCGTGTTTCCGCGAAGCGGGACGGTGGTGATCGACGATGCGATCGGCCTGGTGCGGGGCACCCGTCACGCCGAGGCCGCCAAGGCATTCATCGACTTCGTGGGCAGCGAGGAGGGGCAGCTCCTGGCGGCGGCGAAGGTGTACCGCCTGCCCGCCCGCCGCGATCTCCCGCCCGAGCGGGTCCCCGCCTGGGTGGCCGACGTCGAGCGCAACATGATCGTCGCCGACGTGGACTGGGACCTGCTGGCCGAAAAGGGACCCGCCTGGATGAGCTACTGGGACCAGCACGTGCGCGGGACCGGCCGCCGGAAGGCGTCGTGAGCGCGTTCCTTCAGCTGGAAGGGCTGGTCAAGCGGTTCGACGGCGTCCTGGCCGTGGACCGGGTGTCGCTCGCCATGGAGCGGGGCGAGCTGCTGGCCCTGCTGGGCCCGAGCGGCAGCGGCAAGACCACGACGCTCCGGCTGCTGGCCGGGTTCGACACGCCCGACCAGGGGCGGGTCGTGGTGGCGGGCGAGGATGTAACGGCCGTGGCGCCGGTCTCGCGCCGGTTCGGCATGGTGTTCCAGCACTATGCGCTGTTCCCCCACCTGGATGTCCGGGCCAACGTCGCCTTCGGGCTGGAGTCGCTGGGCGTGCATGGTGAGGAGCTGGACCGGCGAGTGGAGCGTGCGCTGGCACTGGTGGATCTCGCGGGTTTCGGGCCGCGAGGCATCGCGCAGCTGTCCGGTGGCCAGCAGCAGCGGGTGGCCCTCGCGCGCGCGCTGGCGCCGGAGCCGAGGGTGCTGCTGCTCGACGAGCCGCTGTCGAACCTGGACCCGACTCTGCGCGAGCGCACCCGTCGCGAGATTCGCGAGCTGATTCACCGGGTCGGCATCACCACGGTGCTGGTGACGCACGAGCAGGACGAGGCCTTCGAGCTCGGCGACCGCGTGGCGGTGATGCGGGGCGGCCGCCTGGAGCAGGTGGGGACACCCGATGAGCTGTATGGCGCGCCCGCCAACGCGTTCGTCGCGGGCTTCGTCGGGCAGTCCAGCTCGGCGCCGGTGACGATCGTCGGTCCGTCCGCCCGCGGGGTGCGGATCCTGATCGAGGGTGTCGAATGGGATGTGGACGCACCGGGCGGCGCGCCGCTCCCGCCGCCCGGCCCCGCGGTCATGCTGGTCCGACCGGAGGCGCTTCGCCTGACGCCGCCCGATCCCGCCGCCATTCCCGCGACCATCACGTCGCGCCGGTTCGTCGGTCCCTCGGCCGTGTTCACCGCGCGCACCGACGGCGGCGCCACGCTCGAGGTGGTGGCGCCCCCGCAGTCGGTTCCGGCCGGGGCGCGAGTTGGGCTGATGCCGAGCCGCCGGGTGGGCGGAGGCATCCACCTCTTCCCGCCGGACGGCCGGTGAAGCGCCCGCAGGTCCGCCTGGGCGCCGCGGTGCTCCTGGTGCTGCTGCTCTGGCTGGTGGCCTATCCGCTGGTGCTGGTGCTGCTCGATGGGGTTCGCGGGCCATCGGGCTGGACCCTGGCGTTCGTGCGTGAGTTTCTCGCCCGACCCACCGAGTGGGAAGCGCTCTGGGGCAGTCTGTGGATCTCGGTGGTGAGCGTGCTGCTCGCCGGCGCCATCGGCATTCCGCTCGCGTTCCTGTTCGCCCGCTATGACCTGCCGGGCGGCCGCGTGCTGGGTGGACTGGTGGCGCTGCCGGCGGTGCTCCCGCCCCTGGTGGGCGTGCTCGCCTTTCTGTTCCTGTATGGTGAGACCGGCTTCGTGTCGCTGCTGGTGCAGCGCGTGCTCGGCCTGACCGAGGCGCCCTGGCGGCTCCAGGGCGCGGGCGCGATCCTGCTGGTCCACGCCTACTCGATGTATGTCTACTTCTACCTCTTCGTGCGCGCGGCGCTGCAGTCGTTCGATGGGTCGCTGCTGGAGGCCGCCGCCAGTCTCGGCGCGGGGCGCTGGCGCACGCTGTGGCGGGTGGTCCTGCCTCAGCTCCGCCCGGCGCTGGGCGGCGCGGCGCTGCTCACCTTCATGACCTCGCTGGCCTCCTTCAGCGCTCCCTACATCTTCGGCGGCGGCTTCCGGGTCATGCCCACCCAGATCGTGGCCACGCGGCTCAATGGCGACGACGGGCTGGCGATGGTCGAGACACTCTCGCTCACGCTGCTGGCGCTGATCGCGCTGTGGCTGTTCCGCGGCGGCGTGCGGGCGGCCGGGGAGGGAGCCGGCCGCAAAGGGGCGGCCCCGGCACGGGTCCCGGTGCGCCACCCCGCCGCGAGGCTGGCGGTCGCTGCCGCGGGGTGGGGCCTGGCCGCGGTGCTGCTGCTGCCCCACCTGACGCTGCTCCTGGTGTCGCTGGTGCCGGTGGGCACCTGGACCATCGAGCCGTTGCCGCCGGCGTATACGCTCCGGAACTATCTCACGCTGCTGCAGGACCCGGTGCGCGCCAAGCCGCTGGCCAACAGCCTCTGGCTCGCCACCGCAGCCACGGCCGCCGCCGTGGCGGTCGCGCTGGCGGGCGCCGTCACCACCGCGCGCCGGGCCGGGCGGGACGCGCGTGCCATCGAGACCCTGCTGGCGCTTCCCTGGGCGGTGCCGGGCACCGTGTTCGCCATCGCACTCGCCACCGCGTTCAGCGTGCATGCGCCCTGGGTGGGGCGCGTGATCCTGGTGGGGACGATCTGGATCCTTCCGCTGGCCTACCTCGTACGGAATCTACCGATCACCAGCCGAGCCATCCTGGCGGGGGTGCGGGCCCTCGATCCCTCGCTCGACGAGGCCGCCGCGACCCTGGGCGCCGGCCGGGCGCGGACCCTTCGCCGGATCACGCTGCCGCTGCTCCGGCCGGCCCTCCTGGCCGGCGCGAGCCTGGCGTTCGTGACGGCGCTCGGAGATTTCGTGACCTCGATCATGCTCTACACCTACGACACCCGTCCCATCTCGCTCGAGATCCTGTCCAGCCTGCGCCAGGCCGACGTCGGCGTGGCCGCCGCCTACGGGGTGGTGCTCATGTTGGTGAGCGCCGCCGTCTTCGCCGTGGGCGCCGACCGCGGCAGCGCGGGATGACGGCGCCGGCCAACGGCCATCGCGCCCGGCTCCGGCGCCTGGCGGTGCTGATCTTCGTCTGCTTCGTGGACGCGATCGGCTTCATGATCATCCTGCCGCTCCTGCCGTTCTACGCGCTCCGCCTGCACGCCACGCCGGAGACGGTCGGGCGCCTCATCGCCGCATTCTCGATCGCCCAGCTCCTCTCGGCGCCGGTCTGGGGCCGGGTATCCGACCGCTACGGGCGGCGGCCCGCGCTCCTGATCGGGCTGGGCGCATCGGCCGTGGCATTCGCGGTGTTCGGCGTGGCCGACGCGGTCTGGCTGCTGTTCGTGTCGCGCATCGTGCAGGGGGCCGGCGGCGGCACCACCGGGGTGGCCCAGGCCTACGTGGCCGACACGGTCGAGCCCAAGGAACGGGCGCGGGCGCTCGGCTGGCTGTCGTCGGCCACGTCGGCCGGCGTGATCCTGGGGCCGGCGATCGGCTCGTTCGCGTTCACCCTCGGACCGGCGGCGCCCGGACTGGTGGCCTCGGCGCTCTGCGTCATCAACGTCCTGTTCGCGGCGCGCTGGCTGCCCGAGTCCCGCGTGGGCGCGGCCGCGGATCATACGCGGCCCCGCCGGCCCATCTGGCACCCGGCGTGGCTGGTGGTCCGACACCCGGGGACGCTGGTCTCGCGGCTGATCTGGATCTACGGGATTGGAATGGTCGCGTTCTCAGCGATGACGTCGGTGACGGCGCTGTACCTGGGGGCCGAGTTCGCCCTCAACGAAAAGACCATCGGCTGGATCTTCGCCTACGTCGGCGCGCTGTCGCTGGTGATGCGCAGCCTGCTGCTGGGTCCGATCGTCGACCGCCTGGGCGAGAGCTGGACCATGCGGTCGGGCGCGCTGCTTCTCGCCGCCGGGCTCCTGCTGTATCCTATTCCTCAGAATCTCTGGCTGCTCGTGGCCGTCATTCCCCTGGTGCCGATCGGCACGGCCTTGCTGTTCCCGTCCACCACCTCGCTGATGTCGCGCTATTCCGACGCGCGCGAGCTGGGGACCACCATGGGCGTGGCGCAGACCTTCGCGGGGCTGGCGCGGGTGGTGGCGCCGCTGGTCGCCACGACGCTGTTTCAGCGACTGGGCCACGGCTGGCCGTTCTGGGTGGCGGGTGCGACCGTGGTCCTGGCGGGGACCCTGACCCTGCAGATTCCGAGGGAGTCCGGCATCATCACCGCCACGGCGGAGGAGGCTGGCGCGACATGACGAGGCCTCGCTGAGCGCAGACGATCGGCTCGACCGGCTCGAGCAGCGGGTGGCGGTGCTTGAGACCCTCATCCGGCAGATCGCGGCCGGGTCCCCGGCAACGCGTGCGGCCCCGCCGCCCCGCGCCGGCGCGGCGCCCTCTCCGCCGGTCGCTGCTCCGCCGGCGCCGCCAGCTTCGCCCCCAGCCGCGCCGAGCGGGTCGCCGTCACCATCCGGCACGGCTTCCGGCGCTTCCTCGGCTCAGCCGACGCAGCTCGGTCCAGCCGCCCAACCTGCTGCCGCGACGCCGGGACCAAGG
>DASSMN010000226.1:0-5084 GCA_035688885.1 Gemmatimonadales bacterium | reverse complement strand
GCCAGTCGGCGAACAGCCGCTCGAGCTTGGGGCGGATCTCGGCCATGGTCGTCGCGCCGGTCACGATGAGCGTCGCGTGGTTGGGCTTGAACCAGGTCTCATGGAACTTGGCGATGTCGGCGCGGGTGATCTTGGCCGCCGAGGCTTCCGTGCCGGTGCCGGTCCAGGGGTTGGCGTAGGCGTGGCCCGCGCCGAACACCACTTTCGGGAACACCCGCAGCGCCATGCCGACCGGGTCGGCCTTCTCGCGCTGGATCTGGGCGATACGCTGCTTCCGGAGCCGCTCGAGATCCGCCGGGCGAAACGCCGGGTGCAGGATGACGTCGGCGTAGAGCTCGAGCGACGGATCCAGCTGCGCCGTGAGCGCCTGCATCGAGACGCTCGAGACGTCGAGCCGGCTCGCGGTGCCCAGGGTGGCGCCGAGGTCGGCCAGGCGGTCGCTGATCTGAAGCGCCGACCGCGTGGCGGTGCCCTCGTCGAGCATGCTCATGGCCAGGCTGGCGGTGCCGGGCAGCGCGAACTGATCGGAGGCGAAGCCTGCGTCGAGCAGCAGGTCGAGCTGCACCTGGGGGATGGCCGTGCGCCGCGCGAGGACGATCTTGAGCCCGTTCGACAGCGTCGCCCGCTCGAGGTCCGGAAACTTGGCCTCCGGCGGCGCGCCGACGTCCGGCAGCTTGGAGCGGTCCGCGCCCGTGGGAGCGGTGGCGTACTCCGGGAACGGGTTGACCTGGAGCGTGTAATCGCCGTCGCTGAGCCAGCGCATGGCCGCCCCGCGCACCTGGGCGGCGGACGCGGTGGCCATCCGGCTCAGCTTCGTCTTGTAGTAGTCGGGCCGCCCGGCGAACACCTGCCCCTTGGCCAGCACGTCCGACTTTCCTCCGAACCCGCCGATGCGCTCGACGCCGCGGATGAAATCGGCCCGCACCAGCGTCTTGGCCCGCGCGAGCTCGACCGGGGTCGGGCCCGCCGCCAGGAACTTCGCGAGCTGCTCGTCGATGGCCCGCTCGACCTTGGCGGGGTCGGTGCCGGGCCGCACGCCCGCCTCGACCACGAACAGGCCGCCGATCTCACGGAGCTCGACCGAGGCGTCCACGTCGGTCGCGATCTGCTCGTCGAACACCAGCCGCTTGAACAGCCGCGACGACTTGCCGGTGCTCAGCACCGAGGCGGCGAGCGTCAGATAGTCGCCCTCCGCCGAGCCCCAGGCCGGCACGTTCCACACCTTGTAGATCCGCGCCTGCGGCACCCGGTCCTGCATCTCGCCGCGCTGGTGCCCCGTGCGCTTGGCGATCCACTCGCCCTGGCGCGCCACCGGCGGCCCCGACGGAATGTCGCCGAAATACTTCTCGACCTTGGCCCTGGCGGTGGCGAGGTCGATGTCGCCGGCCAGCGTGAGGACGGCATTGGCGGGCCCGTAGTAGGTCTGGAACCAGCCCTTCACGTCGTCGAGCTTGGCGGCATCGAGATCCTCCATCGAGCCGATGATGGTCCAGGAATACGGGTGGTTGGCCGGGTACAGCTTGGGGGTGAGGAAGTCCCACACCTTGCCATACGGCTCGTTCTCGTCCTGCCGCTTCTCGTTCTGCACCACGCCGCGCTGCTCGTCGAGCTTGGCCTGGCTGATGGCGCCGACCAGGTGCCCCATGCGGTCCGATTCGAGCCACAGCGCCAAATCGAGCGCGGAGGTCGGCACGTTCACGAAGTAGTTGGTGCGGTCCTGGTTGGTCGTGCCGTTGAGCTCGGTGGCGCCTACCCGCTCGAGCGGATCCTGGAACTCCTTGTCGTAGTGCTCGCTCCCGTTGAACATCAGGTGCTCGAACAGATGGGCGAACCCGGTGCGCCCCGGCCGCTCGTTCTTGGACCCGACGTGATACCACACGTTCACGGCGACGATCGGCGCCTTGTGATCCTCGTGCACCACCACCGTGAGCCCGTTGGGCAGGACGAAGCGCTGGTAGGGAATGTCGATCGGCGTCTGGGCGGCCGCTGGCGTCGAGACGGCCAGGGTGGCGAGCACGGCGGCAGCGTGAAGGGTGCGGGCGAGCACGGAGGCCTCGAAGCTTGATGGATGAGGGAGCCGACCGAGAGGGCCGGAGCCGTTATTAGGACGGCTCCACGGCCCGAATGGTGTCGTCCGGACGGCGCTAGACCAGGGCTGTCACGCCCTGGGCCACCCGGTTGAGTCCCAGCCAGTAGCGGCCGGTGGCCCTCAGCGTGTCGGCAAACTCGGGGAATTCGATGGGTTTCCGAATGCAGCTGTTGGCGCCCGCCTGATAGCAGGAGGCCAGCTCGCGGGGCTCCGACGCGGAGCTCAGCACCACTACGGGCACCGTGGCGGTGCGAGGACTGGCTCGAAGGGTTCGCAGGATCTCCACTGCATCGAGCCGAGGAAGGCGGAGCTCGAGCAGCACCAGCCGCGGGAGCGGGCTCCCCAGCCGGTGGCGATAGCCGCCCCGTCCGAGCAGCCAGTCCAGCGCCTCCTCGCCGTCGCGAGCCACTCCGATACGATCCGCGGCCGCGCTGTCGGCCAGCGTCCGGACCAGCAGCTCGGCCTCGAGCGGGTCGTGCTCCACCAGCAGGAGGTCCAACTCGTCGGGCAGGGTCACGCCGGCGGCGCTCCGAGGGTCAGGTAGAACGTGGCGCCGGACTCGCCGCTCGACTCGGCCCACACCCGGCCGCCGTGCTTCTGCGCCACCCGCTGCACCAGGGCCAGCCCGGCGCCATTGCCCTCGAACTCATCCGGGCGGTGGAGTCGCTGAAACACCCCGAAGAGCTTGCCGGCGTACGCCATCTTGAACCCCACGCCGTTGTCCTGGACCGCCAGGCCAGCCTGTCCCTCGTGCTCCACCGGCCGGATGGTGATGATCGTGTGGTCCCGGGCGCGGGTGAACTTGAGGGCGTTGGACAGCAGGCTCTCCAGCGCGAGCGACACCAGGCCGGCGTCGCAGTCCACCGTGGGCAGCGGCTGGACCCGCCACTCGACCTCGCGGCCCTCGGCCTGCGTCTGCAGCCGGCTCACCACGTCGTCCACCAGCGAGGTGAGATCCACCGGGCGACGCATCACATCCTGGCGCGCCACGCGACCCAGCCTCACCAGGTCCTCCACCAGGCCGGCCATCCGGCTGGCGCCGTCGCGGATGTGTCGCGCGTAGTGCTGCACGGTCGGATCCAGCGCCGGTCCGGCGTCGTCGAGCAGCAGCTGGCTGAACCCGCAGAGATGGCGCAGCGGCTCGCGCAGATCGTGCGACACCGCGTACATCATGGTCTCGAGCTCGGCCGTCACCGCTCGCAGCGTGGCGCTCCGCTCGGCTAGGCGGCGCTCGAGCTCGCCGGTCTGGCGGCTCAGGTCGTCCCGCAGCCGGGCCTGCTGGATGGCAATGGCCAGCGGCGCCGCGACTTCCACGGCGATGTCGCGATGCTCCGCCGTGAAGCCGCGCGGGGTGGTCGCGGCGAGGTTGATCTCGCCGAACACCTGATTGTCGGCCAGCAGCGGCACCGTGAGCACGCTCCGCACCCCCTCGTCGCGGAGCTCCTCCAGCAGCGGCGCGGGCGACTCCACCGCGGCCAGATCGTCGATCACGCGCACCGAGCCGCGGCGGAGCACGTCGGCCGACGAGAGCCGCTCCATGGCGATCGGCCCGGCGGGAATCGGCGCGCCGGCCAGGTACCCGGCGATCAGCTCGGCCTGTCCCCGCTGGAAGTCGAACAGCACGACCGTGCACCGGTGACAGGCCACCATCCGGCGGATGCGGCCCAGCGCGGCGCGGCCGATCTCCGCGGGCGATCGCGCCGCCAGCACGGCCTGATCCAGATCGTGGAGCACCGCCAGCCGCTCCGCCGAGCGGCGGAGCCGCTCCTCCGTGTGCTTGCGGTCGGTGATGTCGGTGACCATGCCGACCGAGCCGGCCGTGGAGCCGTCGCGTCCGGTGATCGGGCTGGCGGAGACCAGGCCCCAGAGCTCGGTGCCGTCCTGCCGGCGGAAGCGCAGGTCGAGCGTTTCGCCCCCGGCGTTCGGCCGTCGAAGCGCCCGCTGGGCGCCGGCCCGCACCGTCGCGTCGAGGAAGTCGAACACTGGGCGGCCCAGGAGCGCCCCGTTCTGGTAGCCCAGGAATTCGCCCATGCGCTGGTTCACGTAGGTGATGACGCCCTGGTCATCGGCCACCCAGATCCCCTCCTGGGCCACGTCCACCAGCTGCTTGAAGCGCTGCTCGCTTTCCTGCAGCGCGACGGTCCGGTCCTCGAGCCGCGACTGCCGGGCCTCGAACGCCGCCGCCTGCTCCAGCGAGGCGCCGACCAGGCCGCCCAGCAGGCGCAGCGCCTTGGCATCGCGGTCGGTGAACGCCGCCGGGCGAGGCGAGAGCACCTTGAGCACGCCCACAATCCGCTGGTCGTCGCGCAGCGGGACCGCGAGCATGGATCGGATCCCCTGGTCGTGATAGTGCCGGTGGCCGATGCGCGGGTCGGTTTCGATGTCGTCCGAGCGCTGCAGCTCCCCGGTCTGGACCGCGGCTCCCGCCAGGCTGCCCGCCACCCGGAGCCGCGGGCTCTCGATCCCGATCGTGAGCACCGGGGCCAGCTCGTCGCCTTCCAGGATCTCGATCACCGCTCCGGCCGAGCGCGTCAGCGCCATGCTCCGCTGGGCGATCACCCGCATGACCGTGGCGGAGTCCAGCCCCGCGGCGGCCACGGCCTGCTGCACCTCGATGATCTCCTGGAACAGCTCGGTGTCGAGCAGCATCTCCTGCTCGGCGAGCTTGCGCTCGGTGATATCGTACTCGGTGCCGAGGTAGCCGACCTGCCGCCCCTGCTCGTTCAGCAGCGGCTCCCAGCTGCTGGCGCACCAGCGCACTTGCCCCGCGCGCGTCACCAGGCGGTACTCCTGATCCCGGAGCGAGCCGCCCCTGGCCAGCCGCTCCCACTCGGCCACCAGGGCGGGACGGTCGTCGGGATGGATGTACTGGAGGAACTCCTGGTCCTGGAGATCCTCCAGGGGATAGCCGGTCAGGCGCTCGAAGGCGGGGTTCACCATCGTGAGCCGCAGGTCCATGTCGTACGCGATGACCCCCTCGCGCATGGTCGCGGTG
>DASSMN010000199.1:0-5542 GCA_035688885.1 Gemmatimonadales bacterium | reverse complement strand
TTCACCGCGTACAAGCGGTCGAGCCTCATGCGCCGGGTGATGGTCCGCATGCAGACCATGGGCGTCAAAGGGTTCGCCACCTACCTCGACTTCCTGCAGGTCGACCCGGAGGAGTTCACCCGCCTCTTCAACACCATCCTGATCAACGTGACCAGCTTCTTCCGGGACACCGCCAACTGGGACGTGCTGCGCGACTCGGTCATCCCACGGCTGGTTGGGGAAGCGGAGAGCAGCCACGCGATCCGGGTATGGAGCGCCGGGTGCGCCTCGGGCGAGGAAGCGTATTCCATCGCCATCCTGCTGGCCGAGGCCATCGGGCCCGAGGCGTTCCGGGATCGGGTCAAGATCTACGCGACGGATGTGGACGAGGAGGCGCTCAACCAGGCGCGCCACGCGGTCTATGGGCCTCGTACTGCCGAGGACGTCCCCGCCGCCCTGCTCGAGAAGTACTTCGACCGGCAGGACGACCGCTTCATGTTCAACAAGGAGCTGCGGCGGTCGGTGATCTTCGGCCGGCACGACCTGATCCAGGACGCCCCGATCTCCCGGGTGGATCTGCTGGTGTGCCGCAACTGCCTCATGTACTTCAATACCGAAGCGCAGGCGCGGATCCTGGCCCGGTTCCATTTCGCGTTGGTGCCGAGCGGCGTACTTTTCCTGGGCAAGGCCGAGACGCTGCTGGCCCAGAGCGCCACGTTCGAGCCAGTGGACATCAAGCGCCGGCTGTTCATCAAGGCGGATCGGCAGCAGGAGAACCGTCATCTGACCTTTGCCCCGCCGAACGCCTACGATCGAGTCCGCCACCTGCGGGAGGCCGCCGGCGATTTGTCGCCGGTGGCACAACTGGTGGTGGATGGCGAGGGCTTGGTCGTGCAGATGAACCAGGCGCTCCGCAACCTGTTCGGCCTCAGCACGCGCGACATCGGCCGACCGCTGCAGGACCTCGAGATCTCCTACCGGCCGTTCGAGCTGCGCTCCTGCATCGAGCGAGCATACATGGAACGGCGGCCGGTGACGGTACTCGACGGCCGCTGGACCGGTTCCGGCAGCCAGGTCAGCTACCTCGAGCTGTCGGTGGTGCCGCTCCTGGATACTACCGGGGCGCCACTCGGCGCGAGCATCCACTTCATCGATGTGTCCCGCCAGCGCCAGCTGCAGGAGGAGGTTCACCGGTCCGGCCAGGAGCTGGAAACGGCGCTCGAGGAACTCCAGTCCACCAACGAGGAGCTGGAGACCACCAACGAAGAGCTCCAGTCCACCAACGAAGAACTGGAGACCATGAACGAGGAGCTCCAATCCACCAACGAGGAGCTCCAGACCATCAACGAGGAGGCCCGGGAGCGCGGCGATCAGCTGGGTGAGCTCAACAGCTTTCTCGAGTCCATCCTCACCCCCCTCCGGAGCGCGGTGGCCGTGGTCGACCGCGATCTCCACGTGCGCAAGTGGAGCCGGCGGGCGGAGGACCTCTGGGGGCTCCGGTCGGACGAGGTCGTCCAGAAGAACTTCCTCAACCTGGACATCGGGCTCCCGGTCGAGCGCCTCCGGGCGCCGATCCGGTCCTGCCTGGGCGGTGAGGCCGAGTTCCTGGACCTGACGCTGGACGCCACCAATCGCCGCGGGCGCGCCGTTCAGGTGCGAGTAACCTGTACGCCACTGACCTCGACGCCGCCGGACACCGCGCGCGGGGTCATTCTCGTGATGGAGGAGCTGGACGGGCGCAGCTGACCATCGCCCCCCGGTTCCGTGAGGCAGCAGTGGACGCAGAGCAATTCGCGCGACGCATCGATGACATGCGCCACCGCGTGCACGATATTGAAGGCAGAGAGGGAGTGCCGGACTCGGCCGTCCGGGAGCTGCTGCTCGCGGTGGAGGAGCTCCGTGTCGCCGAGGAGGAGCTGCGCCAGCAGAACGAGGCGATGGAAGCCGCACAGCACCAGCTGGAGGACGAGCGGCGGCGCTATCAGCACCTCTTCCAGTACGCGCCCGACGCCTATCTGCTTACCGATTTGAACGGCATCGTCCGCGAGGCCAACCTCTCCGCGGCCCGCCTGCTCAATACCCGCCCCCGCATCCTGCCCGGCAAGGCCGTGGTCTCGTTCGTCGCCCTCGAGGACCGGCCCCGTATCCGGGTTGAGCTCGATCGCTGGCGCTCGGAGCCCACCCCCAAGATCCTGGAAGTCCGGCTCCAGCCGCGCAACGGCGAGCCGTTCGACGCGGCCATCGCGCTGTCCGTGGCCCGCGGCGGTCCGCACGAGACCGCGATCGGGTTTCGCTGGCTGGTCCGGGACATTTCGGCCCAACGCCAGCTCACCGACGAGCTGCGGCTACGGGAGGAGTCGGCCCGGCGGGAGGCCGAAGCCAGCGACGCGCGCGCCCGGCACGTCCAGAAGCTGGAGAGCATCGGGGTGCTGGCCGGCGGGATCGCGCACGACTTCAACAACCTGCTGCACGTCGTGCTGGGCAATGCCGACCTGGCCCGCCTGCACCTGCCCACCGACAGTCTGGCTCGGGAACACCTCGACGAGGTGGTCCGGGCAACCCAACGCGCCGCCGAGCTGACCCAGCAGCTGCTCGCCTACTCGGGGCGAGGCGCGGTCGAGACGCGGCACCTGAACCTCTCGGAAGAGGTACGGGACATGGCCACCCTCCTTCGCACCGCCATCTCGAAGCAGGCCGCCCTGGTGTGGGAGCTGGCGGTCGATCTGCCGGCCATCAGCGCCGACCCGACGCAAGTGCGGCAGATCGTCATGAACCTGATCACCAATGCCTCCGATGCGCTGGGCGAGTCACCGGGCACGATCACCCTTCGGACCGGACGAGCCGACGACCCGCGTGCTGGCCCCGACCCGCACGATTTCGTATTTCTCGAGGTGAACGATACCGGCGCCGGCATGGACACCGGAACGCTGCAGCGGATCTTTGATCCCTTCTTCTCGACCAAGTTCAGCGGCCGCGGACTGGGGCTCGCCGCGGTCATGGGGATCGTCGAGAGCCACCACGGCCACATTCGGATCCGCACCGCCCCCGGCGAGGGCACCAGCTTCCGGATTCTCTTCCCGAGCGTCGGGAGCACCGCGGAGGACGCCGCTCGGCCGCGAACCTCGGGCGCCGATTGGCGCGGGCGCGGCACGGTGCTGCTTGCCGAGGATGAGGAGGGCGTCCGCGAGGTGGTGGGACGCATGCTGGAGCGCATGGGCTTCCGGGTGCTGACGGCCGAAGATGGCGTCGCGGCGCTGGAGGCGCTCGAGCGCAACAGCCGCGCGGTCACCGCCGTGCTGCTCGACGTCTCGATGCCCCGGATGGGCGGGTCGGAGGCGTTGCGGCTGATCCGCGAGAATCGGCCGGACCTCCCGGTAATCCTCATGAGCGGCTATACCGAGGAGGAAGTCGCCGGCAAGCTCCTCAACGGCGATCAGGGGGCCACCGGGTTCCTTCAGAAGCCGTTCCTTCCCGAGGACCTGGCCAGCATCCTCCGACACATCTCTCAGCCCACCCCTCGCTGAGGGCCGGCCGGGCACAGGACGTGCAAGCCCTTGCCGTCGGCGCATCTCCAGTTGCTCGGGCACCCCGCGCCCGGGCGCGACCTCAGCTTGCTAAGTGCCTTGGATGACGGAATTTGCATCAGGTTGTCGGCCCGGGGTGTGGACTCCTGCCGGATGGTCGGATAGGATGCGGATCACGGTCCAGCTGTCTCGCCGCAGCCAATTTTGGTCGGCGGGATACGGCGTTCCTCAGCGCAGGGGTGCATGACGGCCGATCTCGCCCAGCTCTTCGAGCAATACTACGCCTCGCTGGTCCGGATGCTGTATCGCCGGGTCGGCGACCGCGATCGGGCCGAGGACCTGGCGCAGGAGACCTTTGCCCGGGCGGTAGCCGCGCCCCCGAACAACCCCCGCCCGTGGTTGTTCGCCGTCGCGCTCAACCTCGTGCGTGAGGACGGCCGGCGAGCGGTGACTCGGGGGCGTCGGCTGGAGCTGCTCCGGGGAGAGCAGGATGCCCCGGCCAACTCGCCGGACGTGGACCTGGAGCGGCGCGAGGAAATCGAGCGCGTGCGGGCCGCGCTGGCGACGCTCAACGAGCGCGACCGCGAGGCGCTGCTGCTCAGAGCCGAAGGGTTCGACTACGAGGAGATCGCCGCCACGCTGGGCCTGGCCAAGGGCGCGATCGGCACGACGCTGGCCCGTGCCCGGCGGCGCCTGGTCGAAGCGTATCGGGCGCAGGAGCGGAGCCGGGCCAAGGATCGAGGGAAGAATGTCGCATCTTGATGAAGGCACCCTGCACGCGCTGCTCGACGGCGAGCTGGAGACCCACGAGGTCGCCGAGATTCAGGCGCACCTGGGATCGTGCTCGTCGTGCGGTCTCCGGCTCCGCGAGGTGAAGGAATTCTACGCCGAGGCCGATCGGCTGATCGCATCGGTCGATGTCGAGGCGACGGCCCCGATGGCCGCGGCGCGACTCACGCCGGTGCCTGCCGGCGCTCAGCCCGAGCAGGCCCCGCGTCGGGAGCCTGCGCCGCGCCCGCAGCCGGCGGCGGATGCCTCCAAGTGGGAGCCCTGGAACGAGCCTCCGCCGGTGCTGCTGGTGCCGGACAACGAGTCGGCGGCGGAGCGCCGCATGCGGCGCATGCGACGGCTGGGCTGGGCCGCCATCCTGCTCGTCATCGTGGGCGCGGGCGCGGTGGAGGGCAAGAAGTTGATGCCGGTGGGGGGCGAGAACGTGGCACCGGCCAGCAATACCAAGACCGTGGTGAGCCAGGAAGAAGCGCCGGCCCGCGACGCGGGCAGTGTGGCGGCGGCGCCGTTGGCCAAGACGGACTCGTCGGGTGGCGCTCCGAGCCGGACGCTCGCGACCACGCCGCCGAATGCAGCGCGGGCAACGAAGCCCGCGGCCTCGGCGCCCAGCAAGGCGCTCGCGGCGAACACCGGTCGGTCGTCCCGCAACGAGGCCCGCAAGGATTCGGCGGCGTCGGACCAGCCGGCGGCAGCCGACCAGTCCAACGACTCGGCTGCCCAGCAGGCGCCGACCGAGCAGGCAACCGACAGTGAGGCCGACGGCCAGGCGGCCCAGACGGACACCGCTACGCCAGGCACCACCGACCTCGCGACGGTCCGCCAGCGCGCGGCCGAGGCGTTGGCCGACCTGGATCGGGAACGCCGGGTGAAGCAGGCCGCTGCTGCCACCGCCGCGCTCGACGCCAAGCGGAAAGCGGCGGCCGCCAAAGCACCCGCGCCGGCGCCGGTTCAGCCGGCCGCAGCCCCCGCTCCACCCACCCTTGAGCAGCGGGCGCGGGTCTATTTGAGGATCGGCCTGGATGAGGCGTCGCGGCAGCTCGGCGGGCCGGCCCACGTCATCGAGGGCTTGAGCCCGCTGTTCATGGGACTGGTCCAGGGCACTTCAGTGGCGGGCGCGGACGCGACGCGCCCCGTGGTGCGGGTCGTCTATCAGGACTCGCAGGGCCGTCTGATCCTGCTGGACCAGCAGCGTCTCCGCGCCGGCCAGGCGCTGCCGCCTCCGGGACCGCTGTCCTGGACCATCGGCGGCA
>DASSMN010000125.1:0-3502 GCA_035688885.1 Gemmatimonadales bacterium | reverse complement strand
CCGCAGCACCTTGAGCGCTACCCGCCGGTCGTGGCGGACGTCCTCGGCGAGGTAGACAGTGGCCATCCCGCCGGCCCCGATCTCCCGGTCGAGGCGATAGCGGTCCGACAGGGCAGACTGGAGCCGGCCGAGGAGCTCGGGCATGAAACCTGGTCTTCTTGTGAGGGATGGCTGGAAGATAGCTGAGCCGGTGCTTCCGGCTAGGGCGAGCCCTCGCTCACCCTAGCGGACGCGCGCGTCAGGGTCCGCCGCCACGGCAGCAACCTACCCCGCACGGCCCCTGGGTCTTCTCGTCGGCGTCGTCCCAGATGAAGCGCGCCAGGGCCATCGTGAATGTTCCTTGAGGATGCAGCTCGATCCTGATCGTATCCTCGGGTGTTGCCGTCACCTGGCCATCCGAGAGGGTGAGGTATTGGGAGATCGCCGTCGTGTCGTTCTGGCGCTGGACCCACCAGTACGTCGTGTCCCCAGGTACCAAACCGAGCTTGGCGTAGGACTCGTTCTCCCCCGGGCGCAGGAACATCCTCGCGATGATCCGTCCTTCGTCCAGCTCGGAGTTCGCCCTGTCGTGACCCCCGACCACGGGCTCGATCTTGGCCAGCGGACCGTAGCGACAACTCTGGGTGGTATCACCGCCGCGGCAGGCCGGCCCAGGTCCCGCCTCCCGCACCATCAGCCGCTGCTCGTCGCCCGAGGCGGTGAGGGTGTCGAAGGCCAGCGCGCTGACGCAAGCCTGGAGCTCGGTGGCTTCGTCCGGCGCGGCGTTGGCCGGGCACCCGGAGGGCAGCGCATGCTGAAGCTGACCTGGCCCCTCGCATCCTGCCACCAGGACTGCAACAAGGACGACCAGGTGGCCCTTCACTGACGTAGTCATACACCCTCCTCGTGGTAGGGTTGCCCTATATCAGTGAGCGCCTGCGATTCGGCGCATTGTCGTGATGGTCGGGTTGAGCTCCTGGTCGGCATCGGACCAGAGGGTCAAGACATCACCGGCCCACCGTCGGGCGGTGGTCGGGTCGCCGGCGCGGTCGGCGAGGTCGGCCCGCAGGGCCATGCCCCGCACCAGCGACGTCACTTGAGGGAGCTGATCCAGGAGATCCGTCCCCAGGGTGGACAGCGCCTGGAGCGAGAGATCGAGCTGCTGGGTCGCCTCGGCTGTGTCGGCCAGGGCGAGCAGGAGGCGCGCCTCGTTATAGGTCGCATCGAACGACACGTCCCCTGGCCGCACATTGCGTTGCGCCGCGCGAATCCGGCCGAACTCCCGCCGCACGCCGGCCGTGTCGCCCTGACCCAGCCGCCACTGCATTGTCAGCAGGTAGTTGCCGCCGGCGCGCTCCCGGTGCATCGGCCGGATACCGCGCTCGGGAAAGGCGAGCACGGCGGGAACGTCCAGCATCGCCTCCCGGGCCGCCGTGCGTCGAGCCGGGACGACGTAGCTCGGTATCAGGCGCTCGACCCGCCGCTCCAGCGTGTCGATGCTGTCCACCGGCGCCCCGAATGAGGAGTAGGCGAGCAAGGCCAGCGCCGCCTCGGTGAGCTGGAGCGGCACGGTCACCTCTTCCCACCCGGAACTGAGGAAGGTGTAGTCCGGCGCGGCGCGCTGCTGGAGCCGGGCCGCGAGATGCAGGTGGCCGGTGAGCGCCGCCAGGCCCCGGAGCTGGCGGGCGTCGTCGAGTGAGGGCGAGGGGTGGGCGCGAAGCAGTGAGTCGGCGAGGGCACGCGCGGGCTTCATCTGTTCCGACTTGACCAGAAGCCGGGTCTCGATGCTCGCCAGGCGGAGCGCCTGGGTGGTGTCGCTCGCGGTCGCCCGGGCCAGGTGGACCTCGCCCAGCGCGGAGAAACCGGTCGTGCGTCCCGCAGTCACCTCTCCCAGCGCCTCCAGAACCAGCGCCAGGGTTTCGTGCGCGTCGGCCCGGCCGGGAAATGCTCTCACCCAGGAGGTGGCGACGTCCCGCATCAGCTCCCGATTCCGGGATACAGCGGCCCCGACCGTCGACGAGATCGCCGTGGAGTCCGCGCTCACCACCTGGGCGAGCGGGAGAGGGACGAACGCGAGGGTGTCGGCCGACATCGAAGGAAAGGCGCCGAATCGGAGCGTGTCGCCTCCCTGCAAGGCGTAGCCCTCCCGGATCCGATTGGGCTCGGTGTAGAGCAGGTCCGGCAGGCGATGAAACGCCTGTCCCCGGAAGGCGAGGTGGACCGAGGGCACGATTTCCAGCGCGCGCCGGTACGCGGCGACCGCGGCCTCGTAGCTTCCCCGGAAATGCCACCCGTCCCCGCGCGCGTCTTTCACCACCACCGGATCTCGGCCCTGGCAGTCGCCCAGGCCGTACCAGGCGGCGAAGTCGAGCGAGTCCCGCGCGATCAGCTCGCGATACTTGGCGCAGGACTCGGGGTAGTCCCCGCCGGCCTGCGCCACGAGCGCCTCACTCAGGGTTCTGTCTCGCGGCGTCAGGCTGTCCTCCGAGGCCAGCGCGCCCGCCGCGTAGGGCTTCCATGACTGGGGCTCCTCGCCCGCCCAGGCCATGACCAGGGCCAGCCAGAGCTGCGCGCTGCCGTAGCTCGGGTCGATGCCGAGTGCCTGCTTGAGACCGGCCTTGGCAGAGTCGAGCTCCCAGCGCTGCAGCGCGGCGAAGCCGGTTTGGAAGGCGCGCCAGGCGGGCAGCGACAGACGCCCTTCGCCGCGAGGCGGTGCCCCGGCCGCCCCGCCGCCGACCAGGAGCGAGTCGGCCAGCTCCTGGAAGCGCGCCTGGGCGTCGCTCAGGTCGGGAGCGATCCGGATCGACTGCTCGCGCACCAGCCGATCGCCGGCGGCATCGTAGAGGAGGCCGCGGACGTGGATCGTGTCCCGGAACTGCCAGACCTCGCCCATGACGACCCGGCCCGCCCGGCGGCGGCGCGCAATCGCGACCCCGTCCTCGACCCGCACCGCTCCGCCCTGTCGCGACCGCGCGTCGGCCACCCAGAGCGGGTCCACCATCTCCACTCCGCGCCAGCGGGCGAGGGCATCGTGCAGCAGCGACTCGCACTGGTCGCCGTTGAGGAGCAGGGGCGCCGATCCCTCGCGATGGCGGAACGGCAGCACCAGGTACAGCGAAGTATCCAGCGTGGGTGTCTCGCGCCGGTTGAGTGCGGTGGCCACGAACGCGCCGCCCAACAGCAGCGCCCCGACGAGCACCCACCCGGCCCGGGAGAGACGAGTCCGCCTGAACGGGGCGACGGGCTGGGTGGGAGCCTGGACGTCGGGTGGGGTGGGTTGATGCGGCAGCGCCGCCAGGAATTCATCCGCCGATCCGTAGCGGTCGGCTGGGAGCTTCTCGAGCGACTTCGCCACCATCCGGTCGAGCTGCACCGGGACGCCCGGACGCTTCTCCCTGAGCGGCCCGGGGGTGTCGTAGGCGTGCCGCATGGCCATCGCCTGCGGTGTGGCGGCCCGGAATGGCGGCTCACCCGCCAGCATCTCATACAGCACGCAACCCAAACTGTAGATGTCCGAGCGGGC
>DASSMN010000233.1:0-3482 GCA_035688885.1 Gemmatimonadales bacterium | reverse complement strand
AGACCACCCTCGGCGCCTCACCGGCCTCCACCGGGGCGCCCGCGGGCAAGGATTCGCTCGATCTGGTCAAGGAGTCGGCCACCGCCGACTCGGTGCAGCGGGCGCGGGAAATCGAGGTCATGCGCGAGACGTTCGCCTATGGCGGCGGCACGCGCGATCCGTTCGCGTCGCTCATCACCAAGGACGACAGCAGCATCGAGATCGGGAATCTGGACCTGGTGGGCGTCTACCTGGATCTCAAGAGGCCGTCGAACAACGTCGTCGTGCTGCGGGAAAAGGGCACCGACGGGAAGCGTCACAAGATGCGGGTCGGTGATCAGCTGGGCCGCTCTCGGCTCGTGCAGATCCGGGCTCGTGATGCGGTGTTCATGATCGCCGATTTCGGGTACGAGCGCCAGGAAACTCTCTCACTGCGGAAGCAGGAGGTGGAGACGCCATGACGGGCATGTATCGCTGGATGCTGGTTGCTGCTGCGGTGCTGGGCACCGCCGCTCCTGTGAGGGCCGAAGGGCCCGGTAGCGGCGAAGTGACCGCCGTAAGCCTGGCGCCGGCCGCCGGCAAGACCGAGCTCGTCGTCGCGGTGAAGGGTGCCGTCGACGTACGCGACTTCCTGCTCAACTCGCCCGACCGGCTGGTGCTCGATGTCGTGGGCGCCACGCTCGGCTCGACCACCGCGAGCCTCTACGACGGTGTCAAGCGGGGCACCGTGGTCAACCTCCGCTACTCGCAGTTCCGGCCCGACGTGGTCCGGATCGTGGTGGACCTCGACGGCCCCCAGACCTATAAGGTCGACCGGACCGGCGACGCCATCCGCGTGAGCTTCGACACGGGCGACAAGTTCCAGTCCTGGTCGTCCAAGGACCACCCGGCCGCGGCCGCGCTGGCCGACGCCTCCGACTCGGCCGACGAGGCCGCGCCCGCGCAGGCCGCGCCGGCGGCGTCCACCCGGAAGCCCGAGGTGGCCATCCGGACCGCGTCGATGCTCGCCCGCGCCGACGAGCCGCGCATCACCGTCACCTGGGACCGCGCCAGCATCGCCGACGTGGTCGCCGGGTTCGCCGCCTTCAGCGGCCGCACCATCATCCTGGGCAAGGACATCAAGGGTGAGGTCAACGCGGAGATCAAGAACCAGCCGTGGCCCCAGGCCTTCCAGGCCGTCCTCGCCACCCAGGGCCTCTCGGCGCAGGAGATGCCGGGCGGCATCATCCGGGTGGATTCGCCGGCGGCGCTGGCGGCGCTCGACTCGCTCGAGCCGCTCGAGACCAGCATCGTCCGGATCAACTATGCCCAGGCCTCGTCGCTCGCCAAGACCGTCGAGAGCATCCTGACGAAGAACCGCGGCCGCGTCGTGGCCGACACCGGCTCCAACGCGCTGATCCTGACCGAGACCCGGAGCCGGATCCAGAGCGTCACCGATTTCGTGCGCGGGCTCGACATCCGCACCCCGCAGCTCTCGATCCAGGCCAAGATCATCTTCGTGGACCGGACCGACATCGAGCAGCTGGGCCTCAAGTACGATCTCGGCAGCAAGACCCAGTTCTTCAACAAGCTGGTGCAGCGCTGCTGCGACCCGGAGACCGGCAACAATTACAAGCCGGAAGTCAACGTCATCGACCTGGGCGGCAGCTCGGTGTCGGCCATCGGCAACGCCGACGCCGTCATCACCGGCTCGGCGCTCGACCTGGTGTTCTCCACCGCCATCGGTGGGTTCAGCCTCACCAGCTTCCTGAGCGCGCTCGAGCGGACCGACCTGGCCGACATCCAGGCCGAGCCGGTCATCTCGACCCTCGACAACCGCCAGGCCGACATCCTCGTCGGTGAAGAGACGCCGGTCCGCGTGATCGACGCCTCGTCGGCCGGGAGCGGGACCGCCAAGGCCAACGTGCAGTTCAAGGAGACCGGTATCCGTCTCACGGTCACCCCGCACGTGACCAACAACCGCCAGGTGCTGATGCAGCTCCACACCGAGCGGTCGGCCATCCAGCCGCTGGCCGCGGCCGACCTCGGCTTCATCTTCCAGAAGCAGAAGGCCGACAACCAGCTCCTGGTGGAGGATGGCGAAACGGCGGTCATCGGCGGCCTGACGGTCACCCAGGTCACCAAGACCCACACCGGCATCCCGTTGCTGGGCAACCTGCCGATCGTCGGCAAGCTGTTCAGCTTCAGCAACGATCAGGAAAATCGGCGCGATCTCATTATCTTGGTCACGCCCCGGATCACCGACGACGGCGCCACGGACCAGCAGTAGCCGCCCCGCGCGGCAGGTCTACGCCCCCGACGGGAACGAGCCCGGCGCACGCCGGGCTCGTTCGCGTTCGGGAAGCCCCGCGGCGCGGCGAAGGCAAGCTCTGCCCGAACGGGGCGAGTCTTCCCGCTCGCAGAGGGGCCAAGACCACAACCAGGGCCTCCCATGCACCTGCGCTTCACCACAGCCGGCGAGTCCCACGGCAAAGCCCTCGTCGCCGTAGTCGAGGGCCTGCCGGCGGGCCTGCCCGTCAGCGCCGAATGGGTGGATCGCGACCTGCTCCGCCGCATGCAGGGCTACGGACGCGGCGCCCGCATGAAGATCGAGCAGGACCGCGTCGAGTGGCTGTCCGGCGTCCGGGCGGGCGAAACGCTGGGCTCACCCGTGGCCATGCTGATCCCCAACCGCGACTGGGCCAACTGGCAAGACGTAATGGCTCACGAGGCCGCCGACCCCGGCGAGCTCCGCCGGCGCCGGGTCACCCGTCCTCGTCCCGGCCACGCCGATCTGGTCGGCGTACTCAAGTACGACCGGGTGGACGCCCGCGACATCCTGGAGCGTGCCAGCGCCCGCGAGACCACGGCCCGCGTCGCGGCCGGGGCGCTCGCCCGGCGGCTGCTGGACGAGTTCGGAGTTGAGATCGGCAGCCACGTGGTCTCGCTGGGCGGCGTGATGGTGCCGCGCCCGGCCGACCTGCCGGCACCGCTCAACGCCGCGGCCGATCAGTCCGAGGTGCGCGTGCTGGACCGCTCGGTGGAGCCCGAGATCGTCCGCCGCATCGATGCCGCCAAGAAGGCCGGCGACACGCTGGGCGGGGAGGTGGAGGTGGTCGCGCGCGGCGTGGTCGTGGGCCTGGGCAGCCACGTGAGCTGGGACCGGAAGCTGGACGGCCGCCTGGCGGGCGCGCTCATGTCGATTCCGGCAGTGAAGGCGGTCGAGATCGGTCTGGGTGTCGAGGCCGCGCGCCGGCCCGGGTCGGCGGTGCACGATCCCATCGACCCGGGCTCGAGTGACAAGCCGCCTTCCCCCGGCGACCCCCGCGCGGGCTTCAGTCGCCGGACCAACAACGCCGGCGGCCTGGAGGGTGGCATCACCACGGGCGAGCCGCTGGTGATCCGGGTGGCCATGAAGCCCATCAGCACCCTCATGTCCCCGCTCCCCACGGTGGACCTGGCCACCGGGCAGCCGGCCAACGCCCAGAGCGAGCGCTCGGACGTCACCGCGGTTCCCGCGATGG
>DASSMN010000141.1:0-2264 GCA_035688885.1 Gemmatimonadales bacterium | reverse complement strand
AGGTTTCGCGGCGCCACATCCGGGAGATCTTCCTGCTGCAGTTCAGTCCGTGGCGCGTGCTGCAGGAAGAGCTGCGTGGCGCCCCCGACCTCATGGATGCCCTCGTGAAGGTGCCGCTGCTGGTGACCGAGGGCGTGCGCGTGCTCGAGAAATCCACCAAACGGGCTCCCGAGAATCCGTTCGCCGGAGTGCGGGGAACGTTGATCGCGGGGTTCTGTTTGGTGGCCGGCGCGATCCTGATGGCGTTCGGCGGTCCCTGGCCGCTGTGGGTCGGGTTATTCGCCCTGGCGCCGCTGCTGGCATTGCGGCGGGGGACGTGACGTGGGTGCGCGGGCCGAGGTGAAGGATCCCCGCGTGGGCGCGCTCCCCGTAGCGCCGGGGCGTGGCCCCGGCGTAAACCCACCCGAACCGGGACCATCCGTCCGGGATCCGTTCGACCCGGAGTTCTGTCGCGCGCTGGAGCGCAAGGTCCTGGGGCCGATCATCCGGGACTACTTTCGCGCCCGGGTGCTCGGCGCCGAGCGCCTGCCGAAGCGCGGGCCCGTGATCCTCGCCGCGAATCACTCCGGGAACGCGTTCCCGCACGACGGCATCGTGCTGGACGCGGCGCTGTGGCACCGGGATGGGCTGCGGTCCTCGCTCAAGTTCCGCACCGTTTACGAGCCCGAGCTGACACTGGCGTGGTGGATGCGCCCGTTCGGCATCGACGACTTCTGGCGGCGCGGCGGCGGCGTGGACATGACGTTCGACAACTTCGAGCGGCTGATCCTGCGCGGTGAGCGCGTGCTGTATTTCCCCGAGGGTGTGCCGGGGATCGGCAAGGGGTTCAACCGCCGCTACCAGCTGCAGCCGTTTAAGACGAGCTTCGTACTCCTGGCCGGCCGCTACAACGTGCCCGTGTATCCGGTGTACGCGATCAACTGCGAGTGGGTGCACCCCTTCGGGTACTGCTTCCCGCCGCTCGACCGGGTGATGCAGCGTGTGTTCCACGTACCCTTCCTGCCGCTGCCGATCGGTCTGTTGGCCTGTGTTTTCCCCTGGATGTGGTATCTCGCCTTCCCGTGCCGGATGGTGTTCATCGTGGGGAAGCCGATCGATGTCCCCGGGCTCCTCTGGCTCGAGGGCGTCACTGATTTCGAGCACCCCGATCGCGGCGCGCTGCGTCGGGTGGCGGAGCGCATCCGGCGCCTGATGCAGGGCGAGATGGATGGTCTGGTGGCGGAGCATGGGCGGCAGCCCTACCACGCGCGCTCGCTGGGGCGGTCGCTGCGCCGCGCCTGGGGACGGTGGCGCATGGTGCTGCCGTGGGGATGGCCGGTGGCCTACCTGCGCCTCGAGCGTGATCGCCAGCGGCCGCCGGCCCGCAACCGGCTGCACGCGGTTCTGCGGGATTGGGATCTGATCGGATTCTATCTGCCGTTCGGCTGGCCATTTCTGTCTCTCTTCCGCGCACTGCGCCGCCCGCCGTACGGATATCGCGGCCTCTCGCGGAAAGAGAAACGCGAGCGCATGGGCAACTATCTGTGGCGGCTGTCCGAGCGTCCGCTGCCGCCGGTGGGCGTCTGAGCCGGATGGCGCTGCCGTTTTCCCGGGACCAGTTCTTCGCGGTGTTCGCCGCGTACAACGATGCCGTGGCGCCTGCACAGATCCTGTTGATCGCGCTGGGGATCGGGGCCGCCGCCCAGGCGCTCAGGCCCTCGCGGTGGTCGGATCGGGCGATCGGGCTGGTGCTCGCCGGACTGTGGCTGTGGATGGGAGTGGAGTACCACTGGCGCTTCTTCCGACCCGTCAATCCGGCGGCGGCACTGTTCGGCGCGGCGTTCGTGGTCGAGGCCGTCCTGCTCGCCTGGGCTGCCATTCGGCCGCCGCGTCTCGCGTTTCGGGCCCCACGGTCGCTGCGCGGCGGACTGGCGCTCGCGCTGCTGGTGTACGCCTTCGCGGTCTACCTGGCCATTGGGTGGGCGCTGGGGCATCGCTACCCGGCGGCGCCGACGTTCGGGGTGCCGTGCCCGACGACGATCGCGACGCTCGCCCTGCTGCTCTGGACGGTGAGCCGGCCGCCCGTCGCGGTCATGCTGATTCCGTGGGCCTGGGCGGTGATCGGCTCGACGGCGGCCTTCCGGCTCGGGATGTGGGAGGATCTGGGGCTGCCGGTCGCGCTGGTGATTTCGCTCTGGGGCTGGTTCGTTCAGGCTCCGCGCACCGCGCTCTCGAGTCCGGCCAGGGTCTGAGCCAGCCGCCGACCCATGGGGGACTTCACCTCC
>DASSMN010000160.1:0-10802 GCA_035688885.1 Gemmatimonadales bacterium | reverse complement strand
GACCGCGCCCGCCAGCCGCACCAGGGCGTCCGCCTCCTCCGTGTGCGTCACCAGCACCGGGACCACGAACGGCCCCACGGCCCGCGCGATCCGGTCGGCCTCCGCCGGCTCGACGAAATCCGCCGACGCGTGCACCTGTCCCACCAGGACGCCCACCGCGTGCGCGCCCAGCCGCTCGGCCAGCCGCGCGTCGGCCGCCGACCGGATGCCGCAGATCTTGATCCGGACCACTAGTGCGTCTGCCGCGTGGGCGCGGCCAGCCATCGCCCGACCGCCGGCAGCATGTGCCCGGTGATCCGCTCGCGCACCCGGTCGATGTGTCCTCCCTCGAACGTCGAGTCGGCGTAGCGGATCCGCAGACTGTCGAGCCGAGCGCGCAGCAGCCCGATCGCCTCGAGGATGGCCGACTCCTGCGAGCCGGCTTCCATCAGGATCTCGGGCGGCCGCTCGCCCCGCCGCGCCATCTGCCCGGCGAGTGTCGCCGGCATGCCGGCCAGCCAGCGGTCCCGCACCCTGGCCCGGACCGTCGGCGAGCCGGGGCCGAACGGCAGCTCGGTGAACAGCCGCGGGTCGGTTCGGCTCCCGTCCAGCGCGGCCGCCATGCCGATGGTGAGCCGCAGCCCATACGACGCGTCCTCCCACCGCGCCAGCTTGGGCAGCGCCGTCCAGGTCGCCGCGTCCGGCGCGAGGTCGCCCACGAACGCCATCCGCGCCGGACTGCTCGCGTACACCAGCCCGAACCGCTCGGGATGCTTGAACCCGATGGCGAGCGCGCCGAACCCGCCCATCGAGTGCCCGAACAGCGCCCGCCCCTCGCGTCGTGCCTCGGTCCGGTACCGGCGATCGATGAACCCGACTACATCGCGCACGATGAAGTCTTCCCAGTTCCCCAGCACCGGCGAATTGACATACCAGTTGCTGCCGAGCGCGATGTCCGAGTTGGGCATGACGGCGATCAGCTCTGGCAGCGCTCGCGCCGCGATCAGGCTGTCCAGCACTGCCGGGAGCTGAAGCCCGTCGTACGTGCCGTCGAGCCATTCCTCGGGCACCGACGTGGCGCCGTGCAGCATGTACAGGACGGGATACCGTCGTGCAGAGTCGGAGCGGTAGGAGGGCGGCAGGTACACCACGACCGGCCGCCGCGAGGACGCACCCACCGCGTTCCCCGCCAGCCCGGGCGACACAACGGTGTCGGTCACCAGCGTCCCCTGCGCGCGCAGGGCAGGTGGCGCTACCGCGACGGCCACCGCGAGCAGCGCCCAGACCCACCTCACGCGCGTGCCCCAGCCCGCCGGTACCGCAGGTACACCACCCCCGTCGGCAGCGGCGATGCCTCCACCAGCGTGAGATCGAGCCGCTTGCCCTCGGGAAAGATCCGCTTCCCGCCGCCGAGCACGATCGGATAGACGTGCAGCATGTACTCGTCCACCAGGTCGTGCTGGGCCAGAAGCGGCACCAGCAGGCTGCTGCCGTCGAGCAGGATGTTCTTTCCCGGCTCCTGCTTGATCCGCCGCACCGCCTCGGCCACGTCGCCCCGGATGATGGTCGAGTTGCGCCACAGCGACGTGTCCGTCAGCGTGCTCGACACCACGTACTTGCGGACCGCCTTCATCACGTCGCCGAACGGATCGCCCGATGGCATGGGGTCGAAGGCGGCGCCGTGGATCTCCCAGGTGCGGCGCCCGAGCAGGAGCGAGTCGGCCCCCGCCATCGCTTGGAAGAAGTGCGCGCCGATGTCGTCATGCCAGTATGGCCAGGTCCACCCGCCGTGGGCAAAGCCGCCCTCCGTGTCTTCCTCGGCGCCCCCCGGCGCCTGGATCACGCCGTCGAGCGTGATGAACTCCGCGACGATCAGCTCTCTCATCCTTGCTCCTTTGCAGTCACCGCCCGTGGTGCACGGCCACCGGCCCACACCGAGCATCGTGGGCGTCGCCCTGGCCGTTGCCCGCGTCAGCGGCAACCCATAGCTTCAGTTCTACGCCTGGCAGCGCCCGGGCGGAGCGAGGCGCCATGGACCCACAGTTTCTGCTCACTGCCGCCGTCACCGTCGTCATCGCCGCCATGGGCACCTGGGGCGTGGTCAGGATCGCGAAGGTCATTGCCCAAAGCCGCGGCCGCGATCCCGACACCGCTGCCCATCTCCAGGCGTTGGATCAGGAGGTGGGGACACTCCGGCAGGAGCTGACCGAGACGCAGGAGCGGCTCGACTTCGCCGAACGGATGCTGGCGCAGGGAGCGGAACCGCGCCGCGTGGAGCCGCAGCGCTAGACGGTCACCGCCTGGCCGTGGCCTCCGGCTCCGGCGCCTGGAACAGGTCGGTATAGATGAAACGCCAGCGGCTCTCGAAGTAGATCAGGCCCAGCTGGTCCACGCCTGGCACGGCCCCGCTGCACCGGGGCGCCGACACGTCGGCCCAATCACCGTCCACCTTGATCTCGGCGCTGTCGGCCGTGAACGACGGGCTCGTCGGACACGGCACCGGCTTGCTCGCGGCGTGCGACCAGCGCCGGCTCCGGGTCCGGTCCCGCGCCACTGCCTGGAGATCGCCCGGCGCGCCCCGCCGCTCGAGCAGTTTGGGGGAAAGCACGTAGGCCGCCAGCGCATCCCAGTTGTGGCTCTGGAGGTTGGAGTAGAACGCGCGGAGCACCGTGCGAAGCTCGGCCCGCGCCGAGTCCACGGGGGCCTGCTGCGCCGCCGCCGGCGCGGCCAGCGCCAGCATCAGCAGGGTGACGGTCGGAATGAGTCGGGAGCCTCGCACGTCGCCTCCGGAGTCGGCTTCCCTATAGCTAATCGCTCCGGCAGGCGGTGTCAGGTCAGGAGGCGGCTCACCCCGAGCGCGCACAGGTAGAGCCCGAGCCCGAACACCGTGTGCGTCGCGAGGCTCTTGAGCCTGGCCTGGGTGGGATTGGGCGCCCGCGACGAGGCGACGCCGAGGCCGAGCGAGGGCTGGAGGAGCAGGAAGGGAAAGACTACGGTGCCGATGCCGTAGAGCAGTGCGAGCCCGAGCGTCGGGTGCGCCAGCCACTCAGCCGAGGTCAGCACCACGAGCCCCACCGCCAGCATGATCCCGATGCTGTAATGGGTGATCCATCCGGCCGCGCATTCATTCGCCTTCGGTGCCGCCGCCCGGATGCTCGCGTGCCGGATGGTGCCCGCCGGGATGTGGAGCACCCACCGGCCCAACAGGCAATAGTCCAGCGACGCGATCCCGAACGCGCGCTTGAGGAACAGGTTCCACAGGTCCATCACCAGCGTGGCGCCGACCCCGACGGCGATGGCGCCGAGGGCCACGCTGCCGGGCGCGAAGGCGCCGGACGTCACTGGACCACGATGGGAGCCGTCCACCGGAAGCTGCCCCATGCCATCGTCAGGCTCCCGTGCCGCGCGTCGGTGGGCTCGATCGCGATGGTGAACTGCTCGACCGGCGGGCTCGCGCTGTCCGCCTGCATCGGCGCTTTCCCCAGGTCCTGGGCCCGGCTGTACTCCGTTCCCCACTGTCCGGTCTGTCGGTTCACGATGAGCTCGACGCCGTGCTCGTGCGGCACGGTCCACAGGGTGTAGGTCCCGGCCGGCACCGCCAGTCCGGCCAGCGTGATCGGCGCGGAGGTGGTGAGCTGGGTGGCCGCGTTGGCGCCGGTGCGCCACACGCGGTCGTAGCTGATCACGTTCCCCAGCAGCACGCGTCCGCGCGCCAGCGGGCGGCCGTAATCTACCGTGAACGTGGCGTTCCCGATGGTGCCCCGCGCCGTGTCGCGCGGGCTGGTCTGCTGGAGGCCGGTCGAGCGCTCCGCGGCCGCCAGCCGGGTCGCGATCGAGTCCACGTCGGGCGGCGACGCGGTGCGCGCCACCGCCACCTTGTAGGTGCTCCGCATCCCCGAATAGGTCAGCATCCGGCCCGCGCTGTCCGCGGTCACGTCGCCGGTGCCCGAGAGCCAGTTGTGCCGGAGCTCCACCTTGCCGCTGTCGTGCGGGATCACCCAGCCGCGGTGCAGCACGAAGCTGGGCCCCACGTCGCGATCGGGATAGAACTGCCGGAACATCACGCTGTCGCCCGGGTGGAGCCCGGTGGCCGTCGCGCGCCGAAGCGCCGCCGCGATCTCCAGCTCGATCACGCTGTACATCATGGACACGTGCGGCACCGTGATCGCGCCGCCCGTGGCGAACGCGGTGTCCCGCGTGCCCGCGCTGTCGCGCACCGAGATCCTGACCTGGTCCTTCGAGAAGTCCGCCGTTACCCGGCGGCCGCGCTCCGCCGGCGTCCGCCCGTTCGGCGTCCGGACCTCCATCACCATGTGCCGGATGGTGCCGTCGGGCGAGAGCTCGAGCTCCGTATGCCGCCGCCGCACGAACGGCCAGTGGTCCATGCCGTCGGCCACCAGCCGGTCCGGCGACCGCGTCACCCGCTCGACCGCCACCGTGTCGTTGCCCAGCGTGGTGACGAAGCCATACTGCTCGGCGGGCGCCGGTGGGTGGCAGGCCAGGAGCAGGGCAGGGAGCAGCGCCGACCGGTTCATACGATGGCCTTCCTCGAGAGGTGAGCGTTGCTGAGGATCGAGTTGTCGCCGGGGCGAGTCACGGCAGGGACGAGCGGGGCCCGCCCACCCAAGAGATGGGACGAAGCTGCCAGGCGGAAAGATTCGGGGCCGATCGCGGGAGCCGGCCCGCTCGGTGCGGGCGCAGCGACTACTGAACGATGACCGTCCCGCTCATCGCCGCGCCGTGGATCGAGCAGATATACGGGTACGTGCCCGGCGTGGTCGGCATGGTGAGCTGCTCGCTCCCGATGCCGAACGCCGGCGTCGTCCCGATCAGTGGCGAGACGAACGACGCGGTGTGCAGGATGCCGTCCAGGTTGGTCCAGGTGACCACGGTGCCCGGCTTGACCGTCAGCGTGGCCGGGTGGAACGCCGACGCCTGCATCGTGACGCTGGCCTCGGGTGGCGGTCCGGCCGGCGCGAACGGGTTGGCGAACCGCGGTGACGTGAGAAACGTCGAGTCCGTGAGCGTGCGGAGGAACGCCACCAGCGCCGCCTTCTGATCCGTGGTGAGGTTGAGCCGCCTGGGGCTGCCGTCGGGCGCCTTGAGGCGGGGGTCGAGATCGGGGTTGGGCTGGACCCCCGCGTCGAAGAAGTCGATCACCTGGTCGAGGCTGGTGAACCGCCCGTCGTGCATGAACCGCGGCCGCACCGCCACGTTCCGGAGCGATGGCGCCTTGATCGCGCCCCGCCCGGCGCCGGTGTCGGCGCTGACCGCGTCGAGCCCGATGTTGTGGATCGAGTCGCTCACCTGGGCCACTGTCGCGTGGCACGCGGCGCAGCCGGTCGAGCGGAACAAGGACTCGCCTTCGATCTCCTGCGCCGTCAGCACTCCGCCGAAGCCCGGCGCGCCGCCGGCGGCCACCCCCTGGTCGTAGCGCGAGCCGCCCGATACCAGCGACCGCACGAACTGCGCGATCGCCAGCGACACTCGATCGCTGGTCACCTCCGGCGTGCCGAACGCCGCCTGGAACAGCGGCGGATAGTAGGATGTCGCCGAGAGCTTGGCCGTGAGGTCGTCGAGCTGGAGGCCCATCTCGCCCGCGTCCTGGATGGGCATGAGCGCCTGCGCCTCGAGCGTGGCCGCGCGCTCGTCCCAGAAGAACCGGCCCCGCTGGTAGAACCGCCCGTTGGCCAGTCCCGGCGAGTGCCGCCGAGTGAGCGCGCCGGCAAACCCGGCGCTCTGGGCCGGCGTGTCCGAGAACCCCAGCGACGGGTTGTGGCAGCCCGCGCACGAGAGCCCGTCGTTGGCCGAGAGGCGGGGGTCGTAGAACAGCACCCGCCCGAGGGCGGCGCCCGCGTCAGTGATGGGGTTCTCGGTCGGGGTGTTGTCGCGCGAGATGACCGACTGTCCGTCAATGCTCGTCAGGAAGTGGTCCGGCAGCGGCGCCGATGCGTCCGAATAGCCGTACGGCGTCGCGGGGAGCGTGGGCGTGGCGAGCCCGGCGGCGAACACGGCGACCGCGAACGGGTCGCTCGCCGTCCGTCCCAGCGAGTCGGTGGCCACGATGGTGGCCCGGACCACGCCCGGCGCCTGCGGCTGCCCGCTCACCGTGCCGCCCTGCGCCGACAGCCCGTTCGCCGGCCCCGCGAAGCTGATGCTATAGGAAAGCCCGCTCGACCCGCCCGCCGCCGTGAAGGTGGTGCCCGCCTTGCTTGCGTCGTACGAGAACGCCGTCCCGACGGTCGCGGGCACGGCCCCGTTCGGGCTCGCGACCGACGGCCCCGGCCCACCGCCGCCGGGCCCCGACGGGTCTCCGCCGCAGGCCAGAACGGCGGCGCACAGCGCCGCCGCCGCCAGCCGGACCGCCGACATCCGACGGATCACCGGCGGGGCCGGCCCCCGTCCCCCAGGATGCGCTGAACGGCCGCCAGCAGCTGGTCGGGATCGAAGGGTTTGGGTACCACGTAGGTATGCGGGGCTTCCACGCCATGGTCCATCATCTCCGCGGGAGAGTAGCCGGACATGAGCAGGATGGGAAGCGTCGGGCGGGCGGCATGGACCCGGGAGGCAAGGAGGGTCCCGGGAATCCGCGGCATGACGATGTCCGTGACCAGGGCGTCGAACCGGGAGGGATCTTTCAGGAAGTAGGTCAGGGCCTCGACCCCGTCGCCCGCCTCGATGACCGTATACCCCGCCTCGATGAGGGTCCGGCTCGCGATGAACCGGACCGCCCGGTCGTCATCCACCAGCAGGATCGTGAGCCCCGCAGATCCGGGCGCCGGGATGGCCATGAGATCACTTTGGACGCGGGTGGGTGCGAGCTGACGTCCGTATTGTAGCGCTCGGAATGGCGCTTCGTGAGGGCGGGGATTCTCGGTACGCCATCGGACAGAGGCCGGCGTCGGACCGGTTACGTCCGGTCGAGTACCGCGCGCACCGCCGCCGCCAACGCGTCCGGCAGGAACGGCTTCCGGAGAAACGGCGCGCCCGGCGGCATCATGCCCACCTCGGCGCCGTCGGCCCCGGGAAACCCGGACACGTACAGCACCGGCACGATCGGCCATTGCTCGCGGATGGCGGCACCAAGGGCGCTCCCGCTCATCTCGGGCATCACCAGGTCGCAGACGACCAGGTGGACCTTCCCCGCCCGCTCCTGCAGCCGGCTCAGTGCCTCGGAGCCGCTGCCGGCCTCGGCCACGATATAGCCTTGCTCTTCCAGGGCGCGGCGCATGGTGGTGCGCACGGTCGGCTCGTCGTCAACCACCAGCACGTGCTCGCCGCTGGGCGAGTCGAGCCGAAGCCGTCCGTCCGACGATCCCGCGTCCGGGTGCGGCGTGGCGGCGAGCGGCAGGTACAGCGTGATCTTCGTTCCACGTCCCGGTTCGCTCTCCAGCGTCATCGTCCCGCCGCTCTGCCGCACGAAACCGTACGCCATGCTGAGCCCCAGCCCGGTGCCATGCCCGACCGGCTTGGTGGTGAAGAACGGCTCCACGGCGCGCCGCCGGGTTTCGGCGTCCATGCCCGCACCCTGGTCCTCGAAGCTGATCGAGAGATACCGCCCGGGACGAGGCCGCTCGCCCTCGGGCCCTATCAGGGCATCGGCCGTCAACACCTCCGTGGCTGTCCGCACGATCAGGGACCCGCCCCCCGGCATCGCGTCCCGTGCGTTGAGCGTGAGGTTGAGGAGCGCCTGGTCCATGCGCGTGCGGTCCGCGTGGACCGAGCCGCCGCTCTCCGAGAGATCGAGCTGCATCCGTTGGTCCGCCGCCAGACTCTGTCGGAGCAGCGGCGCCAGCTCGCGGACGGCGTCGTTCAGGTCGAAGGTGGTGGGCTCCAGCATCTGGCGGCGGCTGAAGCTCAGCACCTGCGAGGTGATCCGCGCCGCCCGCTCCTGGGCCTTGAGGCTCTCGCCGATCTCGCTCGCCGCCGGATGGTCCGCGGGAAGGGAGCGCAAGGCGTAGACGTTGAAGCCGATGCTCGCGGTGAGCATGTTGTTGAGCTCGTGCGCCATGCCGCCGGCCAGCCGTCCAACCGCCTGCATCCGCTGGGCGTGCCGGAGCTGTTCCTCGTGCTCGAACCGCTCCGTCAGGTCCATCGAAATACCGAGGATGGCCGTCGAATGCCCGTCGGAACCTCGCATCGCTTCCGAGGTGGTGCGCACGTGACGCAGGGCCCCGTCGGGTCGCACCACTCGATACTGCAGGTCCACCCGCTCGCCGGTGAGCGCCGGGCTCCACGCTCCCCGGACCCGCGTCACGTCGTCCGGATGCACCGCGGCTTCCCAGCCCGACTGCGCCACGTCGCTCAGCGCCAGGCCGGTCAATAGCGTCCACGCGGGGTTGACGTACTCGGTCCGGCCGTCCGGCCGGCACATGACCACCGGAATGGGCAGGTGCTCGGCCAGGGACCGGAACCGCGCCTCGCTCTGCGCCAGCGCCGCCAGGCTCCGGTCGAGCTCGCCTTGCCGGGCCTCCAACGCGGTGCGACTGCCGAGCAGATCATCGTTGGCCGTGCCCAGCTCCAGGTTGGCTGTCTCCAGTTCCTCCGTCGTGGTTTGCAGCTCCTCCACCGTGTACTGCAGCCGCTCGTTCGCCCGCTGCAGCTCCTCATTGCTCATCTCGAGCTCGGTGGCGGTCTCCTCCAGCTCGCGCGCCCGGTCGGCCAGCTCCTCCGATAGCGCCGCCTGGCGTGACACCGCCTTCGAGAGGGAGCCGCCCAGTGCCAGCACGAGGAGGACGCCTGCCACCGTGCCCAGCACCGCGATCAGGATCACCACCTGTTGCCGTCGGGTCTCGACCTGCTCCCGGTGGGCCAGCAGTGCCTGCTCGTCGCTTTGCACCTGTGAGGCAACCTGGCGCAGCGAGTCCATGATCGCCTTGCCGCGGTCGGTCCCGATCATCGCCGCCGCCGCCTCCAGGCCGCCCGAGCGCCGCAGGTCGATGGTGTTGTCGAGCTCCTGCAGTTTGGCCGTGGCCAGCGCGGCGAGCGTGTCCAGTCGGCGCTGCTGGGTCGGATTGTCGGCGGTGAGGCTGCGGAGGTGTTGGAGAGACTGACGGTAGGATTCCCGCCCCGCCTGGTACGGCTCGAGGTACGGCTCGCGCCCCGTGAGCACGAATCCGCGTTGGGCGGTTTCGGCGTTCACCAGGCCGCCGACCACCTGGTCCGTCGCTCGGAGGACCATGTGCGTATGATCGACCCACCAGGCCGCGGTGGCCCGACTCCGGGCTGCGATCGTGAAGGCGGCGCCGATGAGGAAGATGCAGAGGGCCGTGGCCCCGATCAGCGCGATGCGCCGCCGCCGGGACTGGGGCGTTGGATGCGTTGGCAATGGACCCGCCAGAACAAGAAGCGATCACGGTGCGGACACGGCTGGCCCGAGGCAGACCCGGTCCCTGCACAAGAATAGCGCATCCTGCCGCCCGCTTCACCCCGTCGGCTCGTGCCCCGGCCTTCGCTCCCGGCCATCGCTCATAGCGACGGGCAGGCGCCGGCCCTGGTAGACGGTGACCGCCGAGCCTCGCGCCACGAACGCCGAGCGTGGGCGGGGTCCCAGGCACTCGGCGAAGCCGGCCCCGTACACCGCTTCGACATCACAATCGAAGCGCGCCGCGTCCGCCTCCCACACCAGCCAGGGCGGGTGCTCCACCCGATACTCCTTCGCCCCGCCGTCGCGCTGCACCGTGTAGCCCCAGTAGTGCTCCGCGGTGAACGCGGCCTCCGAGGCGGCCTCGGGCACGAACGGCCGTCCACGCGTGGCTGCCTCGAGCCGGTGCCACCGGCCCCCGATGCGCCACTCGTAAGCCGCCCGGCCCGGGGCGCCGTCCTCGGCGCCCGCCATCCCCAGCTCGTGGCGCATCGGCACGGCGCTGTAGGGCTCGTTGTAGCACCATCGCGCCGTCCACGCGATCGCACGCCGGGGCACCAGCTCGCGCACGAACACCACGGCGCGCCGCCATTCGCCGTCCTCGCCGCGCCGGCGGACGTAGAACCGGAGGTTGACCTCGTCGAAATCGCGATGCCCGGGGATGGGCACCCCCATCACCCGCGTGTTGAGGAACCGGAAGCCCACCATGCTGGCGAGCGTGGCGCCGTTCCAGCTGTCGAGCTCGGTGCCCGCGGGGACCAGCGGCTCGAGCAGCGCCGGCGGCACCTCGTAGTTGAGCATCACGAGATACCGCCACGCGGCGGTCAGGAACGGGCGGAGCGGAGGGTCAGCGCTCAGCGGCGTGGGACGCGTTGAGCTTCACCGCCTCGCGGATCAGCGCCTTGAACGCTTGCTCGTCGATCTCCTCGTCCTCGTGGACGTCGATGGCGCGCCGGGTGTTCCCCTCGAGGCTCGAGTTGAACAGGCGCGACGGATCCTTGAGCGAGGCCCCCTTCGCGAAGGTCAGCTTCACGACCTTCTTGTAGCTCTCGCCGGTGCAGATCAGTCCGTCGTGCGACCACACGGGGCCGCCCCACTTCCACTCCTCGATCACGCCGGGGTCGGCCTGCTTGATGAGCCCGCGCAGCCGGGAGAGTGTCTTTCCCCGCCAGTCGCCCAGCTCCCGGATCCGCTCGTCGATGAGGACCGAGGCTGGCTTTCCTTCCTGCGCCGCGCTCTTCTTCATAGCCGTCATAGTGGCACCGTCTTTTCCTTTATAGTTGTGGCCTATGGTTGTGGTCCACGGCCCTGTGGCTACGTCAGCTCATCGGGCTCGGCGCCGCCGTTTGGCTCGCATCCGGGCGCGCATCTTGGCCAGGGTAGGCCGGAGGTATCGGCGATAGCCGTCCGGGCTCATCCAGCCGCGCGGACACGGCACCCGGCGGACCTCGCCGGGCGC
>DASSMN010000111.1:0-8803 GCA_035688885.1 Gemmatimonadales bacterium | reverse complement strand
CAGCAGCAGCGCCGCCGTGGCGACCGTCTCCGGCAGCGGCCTGGTCACCGGGGTGACGGCGGGCAGCGCGACCATCACCGCTGCGAGCGAAGGGAAGAGCGGCACCGCGCAGGTCACGGTAACGGCGGGCCAGACCGCCGTGGCGTGGGTCGAGGTCGCGCCCGCCACCGCCACGCTGGCGTCGGGCGGCACCGTGCAGCTCACGGCCACGGCCAAGGACGCGAACGGCCAGCCGCTGAGCGGCCGCACCATCACCTGGGCCACCAGCGCGCCGCTGGTCGCGACGGTATCAGCCACCGGGCTGGTCACCGGAGCGGCCGTGGGCAGTGCCACCATCTCGGCCACCAGCGAAGGTAAGACCGGCACCGCCGCGGTCACGGTCTCCTCGCTCTCGCGCTCGGCTGTCGAGGGCGCGTGGTCCCCCGTGCGCTCCTCGCCGGTGGTCCAACTCCATCTCCACCTGCTGCCCGACGGCCGGGTGCTGAGCTGGGGCCTCCAGGGGTCGCCCCAGGTGTGGGACCCTGCCTCGAGCGGTTTCACCTCCGTGACCAGCCCGGCGCTCCTGTTCTGTTCGGGTCACGGGTTCCTGGCCGACGGGCGCCTGCTCGTGGCCGGTGGACACATCAGCTGGGATCACGGGCTGCCGGCGACCACCATCTTCGATCCTGCGACCAGCACCTGGCAGGTCGGCGCGCCGATGGCGCAGGGCCGGTGGTACCCCACCATCACCA
This sequence comes from Gemmatimonadales bacterium, assembly GCA_035688885.1. Taxonomy (GTDB): domain Bacteria; phylum Gemmatimonadota; class Gemmatimonadetes; order Gemmatimonadales; family GWC2-71-9; genus CAVVWJ01. The sequence goes on along the minus strand of DASSMN010000111.1, from coordinate 8,072 downwards.
CTTTGCCCACCGGCGAGCAGCTGGTGCTGGCCGGCGAGGACGAGTCGGGCACGCTGGTGAACGTGCCCGAGGTGTGGAGCGGGACCGCCTGGCGCCGTCTCACCACCGCGACCGTGGCCGTGCCCAACTACCCCCGCGCCTTCGTGGCGCCCGACGGGCGGGTGTTCTACGCGGGCATGCAGAAGCAGTCGCGTTGGCTCAACGTTTCGGGCACCGGGAGCTGGAGCCTGGGGCCGACGCTGAACTTCGGCTCTCGCAACTATGGCTCCGCAGTGATGTACGCGCCCGGCAAGATCCTCTATGTGGGCGGCAGCTCTCCGCCCACCAACACCGCCGAGATCATCGACCTGAACCAGTCGAGTCCGCAGTGGCGCTACACCGGCGCGATGGCCTATCCGCGCTGGAACCTCAACGCCACGCTGCTGCCCACCGGCGACGTGCTGGTGACCGGCGGCACCCGGCTGAGCGACCGCACCAACGTCGCGGGCGCGGTCAACGTGGCGGAGCTGTGGAATCCGGACACCGGACAATGGACCCAGCTGGCGAGCAGTGCGCCGCTGCTCCGGGGCTACCACTCCACCTCACTGCTCCTGCCCGATGGGCGCGTATTGCACAGCGGCGGCGGTGACGGCAGCGGCACGCCGAACAACCTGAACTACGAGGTCTACTCGCCGCCGTACCTGTTCCGGGAGGCGCGGCCGACGATCGCCGGTGGGGTGCCGGCGGACGCCGGCTACGGGCAGACGCTCGCGGTCGGCACGCCGGACGGGGCGAGCACCGCGAAGGTGTCGCTGATCCGCCTGGGGTCGGTGACCCACGCCTTCGACCAGTCGCAGCGCCTGGTGCCGCTCGGCTTTTCGCAGGCGGCGGGCGGTCTGAGCGTCCGGCTGCCCGCGAGCGCCAATGTCGCGCCGCCCGGACCGTACCTGCTGTTCCTCGTGAGCTCGGACGGGGTCCCGTCGGTGGGCCAGATCCTGCGGTTGCGGTAAGGCGACTGGAGCGGCGGAGCCGCCGGAAGCCCGGGCGTGGGTGCGGCTAAGTTACCCAGCATGCACCCACCGAACACCATCGGCGACTACGCGGTGATCGGCGACGGCCGCTCGACCGCGCTCGTCGGCCGCGACGGTTCGATCGACTGGCTGTGCTGGCCCCGGTGCGACAGCCCCTCCCTGTTCGGCGCCATCCTCGACCCGTCCGCCGGGCGGTGGCGGGTGGCGCCGGTGGGTTCCTTCCGCGCCACGCGGCGCTATCTCCCCGATACCAATGTCCTCGAGGCCCGGTTTGACACCGCGGCCGGCGCCCTGGTGGTCACCGATCTCATGCCGGTCGCCGACGAGGACGAGAAACACCGGCTCCTCCTCCCTGAACGGGAGATCCTTCGCCTCATCCGGTGCGACCGGGGCGACGTCGAGCTCGAGATGGTGTTCGACCCCCGACCCGGCTACGGGCTCACGGCGCGCCGGCTCCAGTCGGCCGGACGGTTGGGCGTCCGGCTCCCGACCGAAGCAGGCCTGCTCGCCCTGCGCACCGATCTGCCGCTCACCATCGAGCCGGACGGCATCGCCCGCGCGCGCGCTCGGCTCCGCGCCGGCGAGGTCGCGCATGCCTCGCTGACCTTCGCGAGCGAGGCCCCGGCGGTGTACCCGCCGCTCGGCGAATGGTCGCACGCGGCCCTGGACCGGACCGTGCGCTGGTGGCGCCGGTGGGCCTCGCAGATCCGCTACGACGGACCCCGCCGCGACGCAGTGGTCCGGAGCGCGCTGGCGCTCAAGCTCATGGTCTACGCTCCTTCGGGCGCGGTGGTGGCGGCCCCCACCACGTCGCTGCCCGAGCGGATCGGCGGCTCGCTCAACTGGGACTACCGCTTCTGCTGGCTGCGCGACGCGTCGCTCACGGTCCGCGCCCTCTTCGGCATCGGCTACTCCGACGAGGGCCACGCCTTCGTCGACTGGCTCCTTCAGGCCACCCGCCTCACTCAACCCGAGCTCCGGGTGCTGTACGACGTGCACGGCAACAGGCCTCCGCCGGAGCGGCGGCTGGATCGGCTCGCCGGCTTCCGCGGCTCGCGGCCGGTCCGCATCGGGAACGCGGCCAAGGACCAGCGCCAGCTCGACGTCTACGGTGAAGTGATCGATGCGGTCACCCACTTCATCAAGAAAGGGGGAACGCTCGACCGCGCGACCGAAGGCCTGCTGGTCGAGCTGGGGGAATACGTGTGCCGGAATTGGGACCAGCCGGATGAGGGGATCTGGGAGCCGCGCTCGGGCCGCGCCGATCACACCCACTCGCGGGTCCTGTGCTGGGCCGCGCTCGACCGGCTGCTCCAGCTGCACGACCAGGGACACCTCCGCCACGCGCCCGCGGCGAGGTTCCGGGAGCATCGGAACGCGATTCGGAGCCAGGTCGAGCGCCGGGCCTGGAACCCGACGCTCGGGAGCTACGTCTCCTGGCTCGACGGTGACGACGTGGACGCGGACCTGCTGCTGATGGCGTGGTATGGCTTCGAGGCCCCGGAGTCCGAGCGCATGCGGGGCACCTATCGGCGGGTTCGCGAGCGGCTGGGTGCAGGGCCTTTACTGTACCGGTATCGGACCGACGAGTCTCCGGGCGAGGGCGCGTTCGGCGTGTGCTGCTTCTGGGCCGTGGAGTACCTGGCGATGGGCGGCGGCACCGTGGACCAGGCGCGGGAGCTGTTCGAGCGTCTGTGCGACTACGGCAACGACGTGGGACTGTTCGGTGAGGAGATCGACCCCGAGACCGGCGCGGTGCTGGGCAACTTTCCCCAGGCCTTCACCCACGTCGGATTGATCAGCGCGGCGCTGACCCTGGCCAAGCGAATGGCGGGCGAACCGCCGGTCGAGCGTCGCGTGCCGGCCAAGCCGGCGGAGACGGGCGCCCAGGAGACCCGGGTATGAACTGGGAAAGCTGGCTCTTGTGGGGCTTCGTGGCGACGGTGGCGCTGACGACGGTGATGGCCGGAAGCCAGGCGGTCCGGCTCACCCGGATGAACCTTCCCTACATGCTCGGCGCCATGTTCACGCCCAGCCGCGACCGGGCCCGCGCGATCGGGTTCGGGGTGCACCTGCTCAACGGCTGGGTCTTTTCCCTGGGTTACGTCGCGGCGTTCCAGTCGTGGGGGCGGGCCACCTGGTGGGCAGGAGCGGCGCTGGGCCTGCTGCAGGCGCTGTTCGTGCTGACCGTCATCGCCCCGCTGCTTCCGGCGGTGCATCCGCGCATGGCCAGCGAGCACAAGGGGCCGACGGTGACGCGCCAGCTCGAGCCGCCCGGGTTTTTCGCGCTCAACTACGGGATTCAGACGCCGCTGTCGATCGTGGTCGGGCACCTGATCTACGGCGCGATTCTGGGCGCGTTCTACTCGCTGCCGGGACGCTGACGGTCACTTCCTGCTGCGCTGCTTGAGCTCCTCGGTCCAGTTCTGCACCACGATCAGCTCACTGCGGTCGTTGGGTGCCGTCTCCCGGAGGAACAGGAACCGCTTGTCGTCCGGGCTCACGTCGTAGGCCGCCACCGAGGTGCCCGGCACGTAGGACACGGTCGAGAACAGGGGCCGCGGCTGGTCGAAGGCGAACGTCGCTCCGGGCTTTACCGCGACGCTCATGAGCTTGCCACTGGTCGGGCTCAGATAGAACAGCTCCCGGCCGCTGTGGGACCAGAGCGGGTCCCGCCCGTCGCTGGTCGAGACCTGCCACCGTGCCGACCCGACGTCTGGAAACGGTCGCACGTACACCTGCGGCGTACCTGACTCCGTGGTGGTGTACGCCATCCATCGCCCGTCGGGCGAGACCGCCGGCTCAGCTTCGGTGGCTGGTCCGGTCACCAGCGGTACCACCGTCGAATCGCCTACTCGAATGCCATAGATGTCGCCGTTGCCCGCCTCGGCGACTGACCGCCGTGCCAGGATCCAGCGACCGTCCGGCGTCGAGAGCGCCTGCGCCCAGGCGAACGGCGATTTCGTCAGGAGCTCGGCCGTGCCGGTGCCGTCGGCCCGGCGTCGCATGATCCGTCCGCCGGGAGCGGACGCGTTCCCGATGTAGATCAGCGAGCGGCCGTCGGGGCTCCAGGTCGGCCGCAGGTTGGCGGTGTCGCCGAAGGTGAGGCGGGAGAACGGCCCGAAGGGGAGCTGCTTGATCCAGATGGAGTTGATGCCATTCTGCTGCAGGTCCACCGCGAGGGCGCGCCCGTCGGGCGAGATCGTGGCCGACCCGATGGTCCCTTGCGGCTCCCAGGTCGAGTCGATGCCGACTTCGAGGCCCTCGCGGGTGACCCAGACGGGCCGCCGGGCGCGCGCCGCGGCACCGGTGGTGTAGATCAGGGTGCCGGTGTTCGACAGCCCCAGATTGGCCGAGAACCCACCCACTTCGATGCCGATGCCCTCCAGCAGCCCGACCGGCGGTCCGGTGATCGCGACTTTGTCGACGTCGAACGGCAGGCCGACCAGCTTGCCGTCGGCGCTGAGCACCAGCAGATGGCCGGTGGGCGAGTAGCGGGCCAGGACGCCACGGGTCAGGACGTGGGGTTCGCCGTGCGGGAGCGTCATCCCCACGATGTTGAAGTCGCTGGTCGACTGATTGGCCAGTCGGGTGCGGAACACGAGGCCCTTGGCTCCGGGCAGCACGAGCGGCCATTCGGCGCCCACCTGCTTGTGCGCCGCTAGACTGTACACGGTTTCGAGCGGGCCGCCGCTGGCGCGGATGCGAGAGATCCCCGAGTCGGATTCGACGTAGATGTATCCGTCGGAGCCCCAGTCGGCCGCCGTGGCGTTGATGCTGTCCGACAGGCTCTGGGTGGGTCCCCCATCGAGCGGCGCCGTCCTGAGCTTGGTGCCCCCCACGATGAAGCCGACCGATCGCCCATCGGGCGAGAAGAATGGTGACGCGCCGCCGTCGGTGCCGGAAATCGGTGTGGAGGTCAGCTTGTCATGGTCACGAACCATGAGCCGACCGCTGCTCGAGCCCGCGCCGACATACACCAGCCGAAGCCCATCGGGCGAGATGGCCACCCGATTGCCTGATTGGGTGACGCTGGCGAGCGCCTCATCCGGCGGCAGGTAGACGCTGAATCGGTTCACGGTCGGCGCCGGACCGGATCGGAGCCAGCCCCACGCCGCCACCGCCGCGGCGGCCGCCAGCGCTACGCAGAGCCCGATCTTGACCGGATCCGGCCGCAGCATCGCTGTCTTCTCCGTGGCCGTCTGAGCCGGCGTCGCCGCCGTGCGCGCCATGGACCCGCCGGTGCCCCGGCCCGCCAACGCCTGGGCGAACTCGGCCGCCGACCCGAACCGGTCGGCCGGCAGCTTCTCGAGCGCGGTGAGCACCGCGGCCTCGACCTCGGGCGGAATCGTGTGCCGCTGCGGCAGGATCGGCCGCGGCGCTTCGGTCAACACGCGCGCGACGACGGCCTGCGCGGTCGACCCGGTAAACGGGGGATCGCCGGTCAGCATCTCGTACAGCACCACGCCCAGCGCGTACACGTCGGACCGCGGCGTGATCTCCCGCTCGCCCATCGCCTGCTCGGGGCTCATGTAGTGCGGCGTCCCCAGCGACATGCCGGTCTCGGTCATCCGGTTGCCGCCGGCCTTGCTGGCGGCGAGCGCGATCCCGAAGTCGGCCACCAGCGCGCGCCCGTCGTGCAGCAGGATGTTCTCGGGCTTGATGTCCCGGTGCACCACGCCATGCCGGTGGGCATAGTCGAGCGCCGAGGCCACCTCGGTCGCGATCCGCACCGCTTCGGCGACCGGGAGCTGCTTCTCCCGGTTGAGCCGGCTGCGGAGCGACTCACCCTCGACGAACGGCATGACGTAGAACAGGTGCGAGTCGGCCTCGCCCGAGTCGAACAGCGGCAGGATGTGCGGGTGCTGGAGGTTGGCGGTGAGCTTGATCTCGGCCAGGAACCGCTCGGCGCCGATCACGGCGGACAGCTCGGGGCGGAGCAGCTTCAGGGCGACCTTCCGGTCATGCCGGAGGTCCTGCGCCAGGAACACCGTGGCCATTCCGCCGGCGCCGATCTCGCCGTCGATGCGGTAGCGGTCGGCCAACGCCTGCTGGAGCCTCGTGACGAGCTCGGGCATGGGACCTGTTGTGAGGGGGTCGGGTAAAGATGCCTGCAAGCCGGACTTACGGCTAGCCGCGGGGCCAAGGTGACCGCGGGGCCGACCCGCGGTTGACGTTCACCAATTGATGCGGCGCGGAGCCGCGGTCGGACGTGGACAAAATGAAGGGGGCACGCCTCGCGCGTGCCCCCTTCAGGTGGCTCTCTCGATGCTCCCCCGGTCAGCGCAGCTTCGCTATCGACTGAGCCCGAATCGCATCCGCCTTGAGCCGGACCAGCACGGCATTGGCCGTGAGGATGAGCGAGGCGAACACCGGGGTATGCGCGCGCCACTCCGCCTGCTTGGTGGAGAGTCGGTGCGGCGGGCGTTGTCCATCCAGCTGCCGTTGCCGAAGCTCGGCGCGTTCCACGACCAGCTGCAGCTGCTCCCGGTCGCCGGATGATTCCGCGCAGTGCATGGCCGCAGTCAGCGCGTGGTAGCCGGCCTCGGCCATGCCGGCATCCATGAGATTGTCATGCAGGTCGAGCAGGGCGCGGAAGGCGCCAAGCGCGAAAGAGTCGGTAGGTGGCATATCGAGGCCTCTGCTGACGGGCGGGCTCCCCGAGCCTGTCGGGCATCCGTCGGGTAACGTGGACCATCCGTTATATAGGCTGCTTCCGCGGCGGGCGCCACCCGGCCGCTGAGCGCGCTGATGCACCCGCGCGGCCAGCGCCCTAAGAGCGCCCGCGCCCCCACTCCCGGTATAGCCGCGCCAGCATGGCGTGTGCCTCCCTGGCCGGCAGCGGCTGGCGCCGGCGATCCTGGTCCAGCACGGCCACGGCGTGCCGGAGCGGTGTCTGCGCCTCCCGGTACCGCCGGAGGGAAACCAGGCACTCACCCAGCGCCAGTTCGGCTTCGGCGGTGCGCCAGTGGTCGGCGCCCAGATGGGTGCGACTGTCCTTCATCGCCTCCTCGAGCAGCGGCAGCGCCTCCCCGGGGCGACCGCGGCCGGTCAGCGTGCGGCCCAATCCGATCTCGGCGTTCAGCCTCAGCATCCTGGTGTCCGCGTTGTCGCGCTCGAAGCGCTCCAGCGCCTGGCGGAACAGCGGCTCGGCTTCGGCCAGCCGGCCGCTCTCCCTCAGCGCGCGCGCCAGGTTGGTGCTCACGGCCAGCGTATTCCGGTGGGACTCGCCGACGAGCTGCCGCGACATCGTGAGCGCCTCGCGGAGCAGGGGAATGGCGCTGTCCGGCTGCCCCCGGGCCCGGTAGACCACGGCCAGCTCGTTCAGGTCGAACGCCACGTTGACATGCACCGGCCCGTAGATCGCCTTGTCGATCGACAGGCCCTGGCGGAGCAGCCGCTCCGCCTGCTTCAGGTCGCCGCGATCGCGTGCGATGATCGCGAGGTTGCCGATGTTGTCCGCCACGGCGGGGTGATTCTCGCCCAGCGCCCGGCGGTTGATCGCCAGCGCCTCGGTGAGCAGCGACTCGGCCTCCTCGGCGCGCTCGCCATCCGCCTTGTAGATCATCTGCCCCAAGGCATTGAGGCTCGACGCCAGGACCGGGTGCGCGTCGCCGAAGGCCCGCCGCTGCGCCGCGATCATCCGGCGTAGCAGGCGCTCGGCCTCGTCGTATCGGCCCAGCGCTTCCACCGCGCTTGCCATGCTCCCGACGGCCTCCGCGGTGAGCGGGTGGTTCTCACCCAGGCGGGCCACCCGGATCGCCACCGCTTCCTGGTAGAGCGGCATCGCGTCGGCGCTCGAGCCTCGAGCCCGGAGCAGCTCCGCGAGGGCGATCTTGGTGGTGGCCACCGCGAGGCTGCTGTCGCCGTGCAGCCGGGTCTGGATGGCCTGGGCCTCGCGCAGCAGCGGCTCCGCCGTGGTGTAGTCGCTGCGCTTGTAGTACAGATCGGCGAGGTGCTCCAGGCTCTCGGCCGTGGCGTCGTGATCGGTGCCGAGCTGGCGTCGGCGCAGGGCCAGCGCGCCGGTCAGCAGGGATTCCGCCGCGACCAGCTGGCCCTGCT
>DASSMN010000350.1:0-2672 GCA_035688885.1 Gemmatimonadales bacterium | reverse complement strand
CCGCGGAAGATCGCGAGCTGGCTGTTGAGCGAGGCCTCCTTGGTCGGGATGGCCGAGCCGCGGAACACGGCGGTGTCGCTGATCGACACCTCACTGATGTCGATGATGCCGTCATGGTTGGCGTCGTTGAAGGACACCGTCGGGGACCAGAACCCGCCGGCCGGGTAGCCCGCCTGCTGGCGCTGATAAAATCCGATGAAGATGGGGCTCACGCCTTCGCCCAGCTCGAGGATCTTGTTCTTGGTGGTCGAGCCGCTCAGCGTCAGGTCCCACGCAACCCAGGGCTTGTCGATAATCCGGGTATTGATCGCTGCCTCGAAGCCCTGGTTCCGGATTCGGGAGAGGTTCACGAACTGGGAACGGGAGGCGCCGAGCGATGGGGCGATGTCGCGTGAGACCAGGGCGTCCTTGGTGAGCTTGTTGTAGTAGGTCAGCTCCACCGACAGCCGATCCTTGAACAGGCCGGCATCGACGCCCACCTCGAACTCCCGTGACCGCTCGGGCTTGAGGTCGGCATTGCCGAGACTGCCGAACGTGACCCCGGTCGTGCCCACGCCTGCCTTCTTGCCTGCCACGGCGTTGTAGAATCGCAGGGCGTCCGTGGTGCCGGGCTGCTGCCCGGAGGCGCCGTACGCCGCGCGGAAGCGCAGCGTGTTGAACGCCTTCACATGAAAGAACGGCTCGTCCGAGACCAGCCATGAGACGCTGGCTTTGGGGTAAACGGTGGCGTTGAAATTCTGGCCGAACGCGCTGTTGTCATCGAAGCGCAGCGCGCCGGTGAGATACAGGCGCTCTTTCAGACTGAGCTCCTCCTCCAGGTAGCTACCGACCGAGCGCGACTCGAGGGACGTGTCCCGGGCCTCAGTGGTCTGGGCCCCTGTGATCGTGCCCGATCCGGCTGGGAGTCCGCGGCCCGAAGCGTAGGCCCCCCGCGCCAGGTCTCGGAAGAATTGGCCGCCCACCGAGGTGCGTGACCCGACGGCATCGGACAGCTTGAACCGGGCCGACGCGCCCAGGTCTATTGACGTCTGGCTGATGGTAAACCGGTTGTCGGTCTTGGCGCCGAAAATGTTCGACTGTGGACCGGACGGATAATCCGCCACCTCCCCCGTGGGGAAGAACTGGACGTCGGTCCGGTTGACCACGTCATAGCCGATCGTCGCATGACTGGTGAGCCAGCTCCTCGGACGCCAGTTGCCCGTGAACCCTCCGGTGAAGCGGTGTGCCTCCTGATTTGCCAGCTCGGCGAACAACTGTGCCGGGATGAAGTACCAGCCGCGCTGAAAGTCCTCGAGGTACCCGCTCGCCGTGCCGCTGCCGTTCACGGTGAGGAAGCTGTTGTCGTTCTCGATGAAGCGTGTATTGCTGCTCAGGAATCCGAGTGAGGCGTCGACATCGAAGGTTTTCGATACGTTGGCCGAGATGTTGGCTCGCGCCCCGAACTTCTCGAGCGCATTGGGACGCACCTGGTTGTCGGGCACGCTCCCGCGCGCCTGTACGATCGAGTCGAGCTCGAATTGGGGCAGCCGGAAGGGACCGATCTCGTTCTCGTACGAGCCGGCGACGAAGTAGGTCACCTGGTCACTGCCACCCGAGACGTTGGCGCCGTACATCTGCCGCAGGCCGGCCTTGTAGGGCCGGGTGGCCTTCTCGTTGAGCGGCTGGAAGCTGTCCACGGCGACAGCGGTGCAGGAGCCGTCCAGCTGAAGCTGGATGGTGCAGAACCCGTCCAGCCCGAGCGAGTCCACGGCGGGGTCCACCCGGCCCGCGAAGTTGAGCGGGTAGGTGTTCTTGTCGGCCACCGCCCCGAGTTCCGAGTACAGGTTCCAACGCGGCGGGCCGGCGGTGCCATGCTTGGTGGTGATGCGGACGACGCCGTTCGAGGCCTGAATGCCGTAGAGCGTGGCCGCAGACGGTCCCTTCACGATCTCGATGTTCTCGATCTCGTCGGGGTTGATGTCATTGATCCGAGAGGGGCCGGCGCCCGACGGGTTATCCACCCCGAACCCGCCGATGTCAAGCGTCGTCGAGATGGCGCCGCTCTCGAGGCGCACGCCGTCGAGGTAGTAGAGCGGCTCGTTGGAGAGCGAGATGCTGTTCGAGCCCCGGATCCGGATGCGCGTACCGGTGCCGGTGGTGCCGCTGCTCTTGAGCACTTGCACGCCGGGGGCACGGCCGGAGATCAAGTTGGTGAACTCGGTGATCGGCGCCTGCTCGGCCACTTTGGCCGCGTCGATCGTGGTGACCGTGTTCCCGATCTCGAGCTTCCGCTGCTCACCGGTGGCAGTGGTGACGATCTCTTCGAGCTGGACCGGCGCCCCGGTCATCGCCACGTCCGCCGTTACGGTCTCGCTGTCGGCTACGGTCACCGTGTCGACCACTGGCCGGTAGCCGACCCGCAGCACGCGGAGCTGATAGGTGCCGGGTGTGACAGATCTGAAGGCGTACACGCCTTCCCGATTGGTCGTTTCGATGCGCGTCGTTCCGGACAGCACCACCCGCGCGGCCTCGAGCGCCGCTCCGCCGGATTCGTCGGTCACCTTCCCGGTGATGGTGCCGGTCTGGGCGGCGGCGACGGCAGGAGCGGCGAGAATCAGGAGCCAGGCGAGGAATGCGGGACGAGGCATGCGCTGACGAGCGTCAGATGCCATGGGCCATCTCCTCTGGAACGA
>DASSMN010000295.1:0-9460 GCA_035688885.1 Gemmatimonadales bacterium | reverse complement strand
TGACCACGGAGGATCGCCATGACGTGCTGGTCGGGCGGCTGCCGATGACCGGCGAGGAGCTCACCTTCCGGCTGGATCAGATCGACAGCTTCCAGGTCGTCGGGTGAGCGGCGTCGCGATCCTGCATCTGGACGAGAGCTGCCTGGGCAACGGCCGCGAAGGCGAGAACCCTGGCGGCGGCGGCGGCCTCATCGAGGCGCGCAGCCGCAGCGGGCGGATCCAGCGCCGCGACGTCTACATCAGCGCCGCCGCGACCACCAACAACCGCATGGCGCTCGCCAGCGCAGCCACGGCGCTCCAGCTGTTGGCCGGCAAAGGGGCGCGGCTCCAGGTCCTGATCGTGTCCGACTCGCAATACCTGGTGAAGGGGATGCGCGAGTGGGTGCCCGGCTGGGTGGGGCGCGGCTGGCGGCGAAAAGAAGGGCCGATCGAGAACCTGGAGCTGTGGCAGGCGCTGCTGGCCGCCTCCCGCCGCCACGACGTGCAGTGGACCTGGGTGCGGGGGCACAAGGGCCACGCCAAGAACGAGTATGCCAACGACCTGGCGGTCAAGGCGGCCCGAGAGCAGCTCAGCTCGGACGGCATCGTGGCCTCGGGTTTCGACCAGTGGCTCGAGGCCAAACGCGCGAAAGGGCTGTACCTGGAGTATGACCCGGACCAGGCGTTCACCGCCCTGGAGGAGCGGGTGGCCGACGACGAGGCCTTTCCGCTGGCGGACGGGCCCCGGGTTCCTTGACACCCTTCCAGGCCACCTCTAACCTGCGACACTGTCCGTCCCCCTCGAGGCTCGCGTGACCGATGTAGAACGCTTCTTCCGGCGGCTCGTCGCCAACCTGGCCTCGAGTGATCCGGCGCGCCTGCATCACCCCATCCCGCTCGAGGACGTCTACCAGTCCATCATCCCGTATCGCTCCAACCGCCGGGCGCTCCACCTCGAGACCAGTGAAGACTACGAGATGGTGCTGCTCCGGCTGTGCGCCGGCGAGGGAGACCTGGTCCGCACCGACCCGGAAGACGCGCGGGTGGAGTTCGCGGAGGAGGTCAAGAGCCCGAACCCGGATCTGGACGTGCTCCGGCGCCTCGAGCACGTGGTGATCTCGCTGCGAACCGAGCCGCTGGCCCGGGCGCTCGACCCGGAGCCGGAGCTCGAGACGCCATACCATGCGCCGTTGGCCGCGCCGCCGGCACCGCCCATCCCGGGGTTGGACCTGCCCCAGCTCGAAGCCGTCGAGCCGGACGACGTGGCCGAGGCGGAAGCGCTGTTCGACGACGACCCCCTGCCGGACGAGCCGCCTGAGCCGCTGCTGGATGGCGATCGGCGCGCCGATGCGGCCGCACCGTCCACCCCGCGCTGCCTCTACTGCGGCGACCGGCTGCCGGCCGACCGGGCGGTCCGGTTCTGTCCCCACTGCGGACAGCGGCAGGTGCCGGCCGAATGCCCTCAGTGTCACAGTGAGGTGGAGCCGGGTTGGCGGCACTGCGTCAACTGCGGCCACGGGTTGGCCGATACTCCGCTTCGGTGAGGTGTTTTCATGCCCTGGACCTCCACCCTCCGCCCGCTCGACGTCGTATCGGTAATCATGGGCGGGGGCGCCGGGACCCGGCTCTTTCCGCTCACCAAGGATCGCGCCAAGCCCGCCGTGCCCCTGGCCGGGAAGTACCGCCTGGTGGACATCCCCATCAGCAACTGCATCAACTCCGACCTGCGCCGGATATTCCTCCTTACCCAGTTCAACAGCGGCTCACTGCACCGCCACATCGTGGAGAGCTTCCGGTTCGACACCTTCTCCCCCGGCTTCGTGGAGCTCCTGGCCGCCGAGCAGCGCATTGACCGCACCGCCTGGTACCAGGGCACGGCCGATGCCGTGCGGCAGAACCTGGTGCATATCAACTCCTATCCCCACCGACTGGTGCTCATCCTGTCGGGCGACCAGCTGTACCGGATGAACTACCACACCATCCTCGAGCACCACGTGGCGACCGGCGCCGAGGTGACGGTGGCCACCACGCCGGTGCGCTCGGAGGTAGCCGGCGGATTCGGGATCATGGAAGTGGCGCCGGACGGGCGCATCACCCGGTTCGTGGAGAAGCCGACCGATCCCGCCACCCAGGCCACCTTGCCCGGCTATCCGGACCGGCTTCCCGCCTCGATGGGCATCTACGTGTTCGACCGCGAGGTGCTGGGGGACGCACTGGCCGGAACCGAGGTGGACTTCGGCAAGCACATCATCCCGAGGCTCATCGAGTCGCGGCGGGTGTACGCGTACCAGCACGAGGGCTACTGGGAGGATATCGGGACCATCCGGGCGTTCTACGAGGCCAACCTCGATCTGTGCGAGCCGCTGCCCCAGTTCAACTTCTACGACGCCAGCGCCCCGATCTTCACCCACGCGCGGTACCTGCCGGCCACCAAGATCATCAAGAGCCAGATCGAGCGCTCGATCCTCGCCGACGGCTGCATCATCAACGACGCGCACATCGACCGCTCGGTCGTGGGGGTGCGGAGCCGCATCCAGGCCGGCGCCAGCATCCGGAACTCGCTGGTCATGGGCGCCGATTTCTACGACAGTCCCGATCGGCTGCCCGTGCCCGGCGCGCCGGTCATGGGCATCGGCCACGGCACGCAGATCGAGCGAACCATCGTGGACAAGAACGCGCGGATCGGCGACGACGTCGGGATTTCGCCCGAGGGCAAGCCGGATTTTCTCGACGGGCCCAACTTCTACATCCGTGACGGCATCGTGATCATTCCCAAGAACGCGGTGATCATGAGCGGCACCCTGATCTGAGGGTATATTTCCTCGATCATGGCCTCCTCACGCGAGCCCGGAGTCGTGTTCCTCTCCGGCGTGCGTACCGGCTTCGGCGCCTTCGGCGGCGCCCTCAAGGACCTCTCCGCGATCGACCTGGGTGTGGTGGCCGCGCGCTCGGCCCTCGAGCGGGCGGAGGTCGAGCCCACCGCCGTCGGCGACATCATCTTCGGCAACGTGCTGCAGACCTCGGCGGACGCGCCCTACCTGGCGCGGCACATCGGGCTCAAGGCGGGCCTGCCGATCGAGACGCCCGCGGTGACGGTGAACCGCCTCTGCGGGTCCGGTTTCGAGGCAGTGATCCAGGGCGCGCACCGAATCCTCCTGGGCGAGGCCGACGTGGTGCTGGCCGGCGGCACCGAGTCGATGAGTCAGGCGCCGCACGTGGTGCGTGGCGCGCGCTGGGGACTTCGGTTGGGGCCGGCGGCACCGCTCGAGGACACCCTGTGGGAGGCCCTGCGCGACACCTACTGCGGGCTGGCCATGGCGGAGACGGCGGAGCGGTTGGCCGAGCGGTATGGCATCGGCCGGGAGGCGGTGGACTGCTACGCGGCCCGCAGTCAGGGGTGCGCCAAGGCAGCGTGGGACAGCGGCGCCTTCGCCGATGAGGTTGTGCCGGTCACACTCAAGGACCGGAAGACCCGGCAGGACGTCTCCTGGGCCGCGGATGAGCACCTCCGCCCCGACACCACGCCCGAGGGCCTGGCCAAGCTGCCGCCGTACTTCCGGAAAGACGGCGTGGTAACGGCCGGCAACGCATCGGGCATCTGCGACGGCGCCGCGGCGCTGGTGGTGGCCGGCGAGGGCTACGCGCATGAGCGCGGCCTTCGCCCGCTGGGAAGGCTGATCGGCTGGGGCGTGGCCGGCGTGGATCCGTCGATCATGGGCATCGGACCGGTGCCGGCGAGCCGGCGGGCCCTGGCCCGCGCGGGCCTCACGCTGGCGGACATGGACCTGATCGAGATCAACGAAGCGTTCGCGGCGCAATACCTGGCGGTCGAGCGCGCGCTGGAGCTGGACCGCGAGCGCACCAACGTGGACGGGGGTGCCGTGGCGCTGGGCCATCCGCTGGGCGCCAGCGGCGCCCGCATCACGGCCCACCTGCTGCACGCGCTCCGCCGCCGCGGCGGCCGCTACGGCCTGGGCGCCGCCTGCATCGGCGGCGGCCAGGGAGCCGCGGTGGTCGTCGAGGCCTTCCCCGCCTGAGGATCGCACCATGGAACTCGTGCTTCCCCTCCTCGCCATCGCCGTCCTCTACTCGTTCGTGAGCCTGCGGGTCGTGCGCCAGTATGAGCGCGGCGTCGCGTTCTTCCTGGGGCGGTTCTGGGGCACCAAGGGGCCCGGGCTGATCTTCCTGCCGGCCGGGTTCGCCGCCCAGAAGCGGGTGTCGCTCCGCATCATGGCGCTCGACATCCCGCCGCAGGACGTGATCACCCGCGACAACGTCTCGGTCAAGGTCAACGCCGTGCTCTACATGCGGGTGACCGACCCGGCCAAGGCCATCCTGGAAATCGAGGACTACCTGTACGCCACCAGCCAGCTGGCGCAGACCACGCTGCGTTCAGTGCTGGGCGAAGTCGAGCTGGACGAGCTGCTCTCCGACCGCGAGAAGATCAACGCGGTGCTCAAGAAGATCATCGACGAGCGCACCGATCCCTGGGGCATCGAAGTGTCGGCGGTCGAGGTGAAGGACGTGGACCTGCCCGACCAGATGAAGCGGGCCATGGCCCGCCAGGCGGAGGCCGAGCGGGAGCGGCGGGCCAAGGTGATTGCGGCGCAGGGCGAGCTCCAGGCTTCGCAGACGCTGGCGCAGGCGGCCCGCACGCTGGCGAGCGAGCCGAGCGCCATCCAGCTGCGCTATCTCCAGACGGTCACCGAGATCGCGGCCGAAAATAATTCCACCACCATCTTTCCGATTCCCATCGAGCTGTTCAAGCCTTTCCTCCAGGCGCAGGCCGCGCGCCCCGCCGCCGCGCCGGCCGCGCCGGCCGCGCCGGACGCCGTGGACGAGGGTGAGGCGCCCGGTGCGGCCCTCCCCGCCGCCGATCTCTCGAGCCTCATGTCCACGCTTCGCCTGAGCGCGGCCCGGACGCCCCCACAGGACTAGCGATGGCCGAAGGCACGCCGGCGCGTATCGATCGGGCGGCGCTCGAGCGAATCATTCAGCGCGCAGCCGAGCTGCAGACCGCCGACCGCGACCTGGCCGAGGAGCTCACGCCCGACCAGGTGTTGGCGCTGGGGCGCGAGGTGGGCATTCCCGAGCGGTACCTGCAGCGCGCCCTGCTCGAGGAGCGCACCCGACTGGTGGCACCGTCCCCCGCGGGGCCCTGGGAGCGCATCGCCGGGCCATCCGAGGTCGTAGCCCAGCGGACCGTGCCGGGCACGGTGGCCTCGGTGGAGGCGGCGCTGCTGGAATGGCTCGAGGAGAAAGAGCTGTTCTGCGTCCAGCGACGTCAGCCCGGGCGGATCACCTGGGAGCCGCAGGGCGGGATGGCGGCCGCGTTCCGCCGCTCCACCGCCGCCTGGAGCCGGGGCGCCTCCGCCATGCTGCTGGGCCGGGCCGACACCGTGTCCGCGACGACGATCGCGCTCGAGCCCGGCTGGTGTCACGTGGCTCTCACGGCGCAGGCGCGGAAGGCCCGCGCCGAGTTCGTGGGGGGCGGGGCGGCGCTGGCCGGCGCGGGCATGCTCGGCTCGGGCCTCATGGTGGTGCTCGGCGCGCTCCTGCCGGTGGCGCTGGTTCCGGTGCCGGTGGCGCTCGGGATCGGCTACGGCGTGGCCCGGCGATACGGCCCCGCCCTGGCGCGGATCCAGCTGGGCCTCGAGCGCGCGCTGGACAACCTGGAGCAGCACGGGGTCCAGACCGAGCGGCAGTTGCCGGGGCGCCAGGGGCTGTTGGGGATGCTGGCCGAGGAGATCCGGCGGTCGCTGCGTGAGGGCGATAGGACAAGAGGGCGATAAGGCGAGAGGGCGAGAGGGGTTGCGGCGGTAGCTCGGGATGAGGGCGGCTGTTGTTGTTGAAGTCCTGTCCCAGCCGCCCCGATTCCTCCCATCTGGAGGCTGCATGCGTGACATCTCCCGGGTCGGCGTGCTGGGCTGCGGCCAGATGGGGAGCGGCATCGCTCAGGCAGCCGCGGTGGCGGGCTATCCCACCGTGGCGCGCGACGTCGAAACCGGACTCCTGGCGAGGGGCGAGCGCACCATCCAGCAATCGCTCGACAAGCTGGTCGAGAAGGCCAGGCTGGCCCGGGCCGATCGCGATGCCGCCCTCGGCCGACTGACGTTTACCGTGGACCTGTCTGACCTCGCCGGGTGCGATCTCATCATCGAGGCCGTCACCGAAGATTTCGAGCTCAAGGCCGGGCTGTGGCGCGGCCTCGATCCGCTGTGCCCGCCGCGCACCATCTTCGCGTCGAACACCTCGAGCCTGTCGATCGGTGCCATGGCCGCCGCCACCAGCCGGGCCGACCGGTTCGTCGGGCTCCACTTCTTCAATCCGGTGCCGCTGATGCCATTGGTTGAGGTCGTGCGCGCGATCGCCACCTCGCGCGAGACCTTCGACACCGCCCACGCGTTCACCCGGCGGCTCGGCAAGGAACCCATCACGGCTCAGGACCGCCCGGGGTTCGTGGTCAACCGTCTGCTGGTGCCATACCTGCTGGACGCGGCGCGGGCCCGCGAGGCCGGCCTCGCGTCCACCGCGGACATCGACCGGGGCATGCAGCTCGGCTGCGGCCACCCGATGGGGCCGCTCACGCTGCTGGACTTCATTGGACTGGATACGGTGGTGCGGATCGCGGAGATCATGTTCGACGAGTTCCGCGAGCCGCGGTTCGCGCCGCCGCCGCTGCTCCGCCGTATGGTCACCGCCGGCCTGCATGGCCGGAAATCGGGGAGGGGGTTTTATGATTATGCGACCAATCCACCGACCCCCGTCGATCTAGGACTCTGAGGAGACTCGATGTTCGGTTACGACTGGCCGCGACTCCATGCCGCGCTGAATGATCTGCCTGCCGCACTCCTCCTGCTCGCCGTGCTGTTCGAGCTGGCCAGCGTGATCCTCCATCGTCCCTCGCTCCGGATCGCCGGATACTGGACCCTGGTGACCGGCGCCGTCGGCGGCGTGCTGGCCGTGCTCTCGGGACTCCAGGCGGAGGAGCACATCGCGCACGGGGAGGCAGTGCATCAGCTCATGGAGACTCACGAGGAGCTGGCCCTGATCACGCTGGGCATCTTCGCCGTGGTGGCGCTCTGGCGGATCGTGCGCGAGAACCGGATGGGCGGGACCGAGCGCGGCGTGGTGCTGGTGCTCTCGCTGGCGGGGCTCGGCGTGCTGCTGACCACGGCGATGTACGGCGGCAAGCTGGTGTTCGACCACGCGGCCGGCATTCCGACGCCGGTGCTCGAAGCGGAGATGCACGAGCGGGCGGAGGGTCACCACCACAACGGGGCGGGCGAGGAGGCGGACGAGCACGACGAGCACTCGCACGACCAAGCCGCCCCCGCGGATTCCGCCCACGGGGCCGCGCCGGCCGAATCCACCGCGTCGGGCGGCCACACGCACCCGCCCGGGGCGCCGCCGCACAAAGACTGATGATGCGCGAGGCGCCGACCCGGCCGATGGGCCGATTCCTGCTCGCAGGGGTGGCAGCGTTGGCGCTCGGGCTGGGCTGCCGGCCGGTCACCACCCGCCCGCCGTTTCCGCCGGTGCCCGAAGCGGCATCGAGCGAGATCCGACTTCCGCCCGCCGAGGCCGCGCGCCTGCTCGGCGAGGCGTTCCGCGCCGAGTCCATTCCCGCCACCCGCGTCGAGCTGCGCGACACGTGGCTCGAGACCGGCTGGTTCGTGGCCTCGACCGGGCAGCCGGCCCGGCACCATCGTCCTGTGGGGCTGGATATCGTGCGGGTGCGCGCCTGGGCCGACGTGACCCATCCGGGGTTTTGCAAGGTGGCGGTGGAAACGGTGTACCGGCCGGTGGCCGACCCGTCGCTGCCTCAGCGGGAGCTGGACCGTCAGGTGCCCCGTGATCACCCGGTGGCCATCAAGGTGCGCGCGACGCTGCAGGACCTGGTCAAGCGATACGGTGGGCCGCCTCAGCCCGCCCAGACACCGGCCGCCTCACCCGGCGCCGAGCCGGGCAACGAGCCCCAGTACGAGCAGCCCGAGGAGCGCTCGGACACCACGACCGACCAGGACCAGTAGCCGCTACACCACGTACGCGCGGACCCAGTCCTCGAGCTGCTGCATGTCGAGCAGCGCGTCCTTGCAGGGGCCTGAGGGCAGCGTCATCGTGAGGCCCAGGACGGGAATCTTCCCGGCCACGTCGTGCAATCCGCTCACCATGTCCCGCTCACACGCCACGGCCACCACCGCCCGCGGCCGCCGCTCCCGGATGACCCGCCGGGCGAGCTGGCCCCGGGTGGCGACGAACACCGGAACCCCATAGCGCCCGGCAACGCCCAGCACGCCGTCGAGCGTTTCCTTGGACAGGCAGCGAGGGATGAGGAGCAGGAGCTCGCCCTTGCCCACCTTCCGGCCCCGGAGCATCGCCAGCGCGTTGTACACCTTGACGGACGCGTTCTCCACCCAGTCGCGCCGGCCGAACCGGTCGGCCACGCGCGAGGTGAAGCGCATGAGACGGAGATAGGGACCCCGCTCGGCGAGGCGCTCGGGCAGGAGCGCCCGGCGGGTGACGAACGAGACCAGGAGCACGCCCCACCAGAGCCACAGGAGACCGGAGGCGATGGCGAGGCCCCACCAGAGCACCGCCGGCAGCGAGCGATGCAGCTCGCTCAGCCGAGGACCGAAGAGGAAGAGCGCGAGTGCCACGAGGAGGAGGCCCGCCACCAGCGCCACCGCGGACCAGACGAAGAACAGCGTGGGGGACGCGTCGTAGTTCCCCCGATTGGGCAGCGGCTTCCCGTCCCACTCGTCCCACTCGTGGCCCAGCCGGCGGTCCACGTCGATGTGGATCAACTGCGCTCGGGAAATGTCCGACATACGGGAACAAGATAGTTAGCTTTTTGCCATGCTGCCTCCCCCGCCGGTTCGTGGTCTGTTTCGCACCGATCATCGCGCGCGCGCGGCGTACGCGGAGGGCGCCGGGATCTTTCGCATCCTGCCGGCGGCCGTGTGCGTCCCGCGCGATCGCGAGGACGTGGCCTCGCTCGCGCATTGGGCGTCGGCTCACCGGGTGGCGCTGGTGCCGCGCGGCGCGGGAAGCGCCATGGGCGGCGGCAACGTGGGTGACGGGATCATCGTCGACCTCACCGGATTGCCCCGGCGCCTCGAGGTGGACGGTCCGGCGCGCCGGGCGCGGGCCAGCGCCAGCGTCACGCTCGCGGATCTCAACCTGGCGGCCGACGGCGCCGGGCTCCGGCTGCCGCCCGACCCTTCGAGCGGGCGATGGGCCACGCTGGGCGGCATGCTCTCCACCAACGCCGCGGGCGCGCGGACGGTGCGGTACGGCAGCGTGCGCCGCTGGGTCGACGCGGTCGAGCTGGTGACGGCCGACGGGGAGATCACCGAGCTCCGTCGCGGGCGCGGTCCGAGCGCCCGCACGCTTGCAGTCGAGCGATTCGAGGCTGAGGCCGCTCCCGCCATCCGTGCGGCCGCCGACCTGGTGCGCCGGCGATTCCCGCAGACCCGGA
>DASSMN010000227.1:0-7430 GCA_035688885.1 Gemmatimonadales bacterium | reverse complement strand
GCAGGCGATGTCCATGTTGGTCAGGACCGCACTTCCGTCGGGGCTGCCGGCGGCCGCGGTACTCTGATTCAGTATGCCCCATGTGCCACCGGCCCGATCAGAGAACGGCACCACGACGTTGTGGGTGGCGTCGATGACCGAGTCGATCACCCCGCCCGTGCCCCAGTACACGTTGATGTCCGCAGCACGTTTGGCTCCCGCGAGGACGCCGGCGAACTGGCGGCACCCGCTGCCCGGACCCGACTGGTAGCACTGGGTCTGGTAGATGGTGGTGACGCCCGTCAGCGCACCCGCGTTGTTGTAGCACGTCATCGGCGTCGGGTCGAAGTTCGCGTTGTTGCACGCGATCGGGTCGGCCTGGGTCTCGTTGGTGACCGGAGACGGGCCGTCGAACCAGCGCGAGCCGTTGTAGGGGCAGGCGCCGGCGTCGCCGAAGCCGTCCCGAGCGTTGACGCAACCACGGCCCGGGAGCGTCAGGTAGTCCGGACCCGGCATCTTGAAGTCGACGGTGCCGGGCAGCGCGTAGCTCGCGTTGCCGCCGTACTTGGTCGCGAGGGTCGGATCCACCGGCTGGGCGGAGAAGCCCGCGGAGCCCTCGGTGACCCCGACCTCTTCCGGCTGGAGGATCGGGATGTTGAACACGGTCGTGGCTGACGCCAGGCCCGGCGGGCCCGCCGTGAACCAGTAGACGTGCGGGAGACCGCTGGCGCCCGAGCAGCCCAAGCACCCGGCGTACGGGCTCCCGAGCTGGATGCTGTCGAGCCGGGCCGCCGCGCCGCCGGTGCTGCCCACGATCTGGTCCACCAGCACGCCGAGCTGCACGGTGGCGCCGTTCGCGGGCGGGAACGGCCCGCTGAACTTACCGGTGGTCGGATCGATGGTCGGCAGCGGTCCGCCGGTCACGAGCGTGCTGTCCCGGCCGACGAACTGCTGGGTCTGGGCGCTGGTGATGGACTGGTTGGACACCAGCGGCACCGGCGTGACCGCCTTGGTGATCCGCGCCGACTCGAGGCTGCTCGGGCCGGACGCGGCGGAGTTCACGTCGAACGCCACCACCGAGTAGAAGTACCGCAGGCTGTTGCGGACGTTGTGGTCCACGAAGGCGAAGGGCACGCCGCTGTTGGTCAGCTGCGTCGAGACGCCCTGCGCGATGCGGCCGCGGTTGATGTCGGCAAAGGCCGTGTCCAGCTTGCCGGGCAGAATCTGCGAGCTCCCATTGGCCAGGAGCACGCGGTTGCCCGGGATGACCTGGGTGATGGTCCCGACCAGGTCGACGTTCGTCGAGCCGACGTACGGGCTGCCCGGGGGCGGCGGCGGCTGCAGGGTCGGCGCGCAGTCGGTCAGCACGCCGAGCTCCGGCGCGCAGCCCGGCACCGGGTTCACGGTGCCGCGGAAGTCGGTGAAGATGCCCTTCCCGTCGGCCGACGGCGCGTAGTCGAATTGCGCGATCAGCTGGAGCTCGCTGGGGCTGCTGGTACGGCCGCGATAGACCCGGTAGCCCTCGACGTCGAGGCCGCGGAAGTTCGGGTCATACAGCGTCGAGGCCGGCTGGCTGGCCACGGCGAAGAACGGATCCGGGGTGGTCTCGGTGGGCGACCGGGTCCACAGGACCGAGACCTGATTGTCGCCGGGCACCAGGAAGAAGTCCGGGCGCTCGGGCGCGAACGGCAGCAGGAACCGGTTGTTGAACACCGTCTGCGCGATGAGCGCCTTGCCCAGCAGCGAGCCCGGCTGGGTGCGGAACTCGTCCTGGGTGACCACGGTCGGATCGGGGTCGGGGACCGGGGTGGTGCCCGGGGGAATGACCCGCGGCTGGCCGTTGATGTTGCCCAGGTAGCCGGTGACGGTATCGATGGCGTTGACGCCGCTCGCCATCCGGGCGGGGTCGCCGAGGATGGTCAGGTTGTTGTTGGTGACCGCCGGCTTGACGCTGCAGCTGGCGCCGGGGCAACCGCCCACCGACACCGGGGCGGCAAAGATGTAGGCCACGACGATGGTGCCCTGGCCGCCCGGCGGCAGGTTGATCGGGCCGGACGACTCGAAGAACCGCATGTCGGCCGGGCTGCCGATGTTCACGTAGCAGATCTTGCTCGCCAGCGGGTTGGGCAGCGAGCAGGCGCCGTCGGTGGGGAGCAGGCCGCCGGTGATGTAGCGGTAGAGCTGCGGCGGGTCGTTGGGGTCCTGCAGCGAGCCGGACGACCGCGAGAACGTGCCGAACAGGGTCAGGCCCACCTGCTCGCCGGTGGTGGGATCGATGGGGCTCCGGAGGTACTTGACGCCCACGAAGCCGGGGCCGTTGAAGAACGGCGCCGAGCCGAAGATGGACGGGTCGAAGGTCCAGCCGATGGCCTTGGTGGCCGTCTCGCTGAAGTCGTGCTCGTAGGTATAGCCCATCGCGAACGGCACGTTCACGCTGGCGAAGTTCGCGTCGGCCTGGGCCACGTCCATGTCGGCCACGAACGCCGCGAACAGGTTGTTGATCGTGTAGCCGCCGGCCGGCAGGTTGATGCCGAACTTGGCGGTGTTGAGCGCCTGGAAGTCGGCCGCCTTCTGCAGCAGGATGGGCTGCAGCGACGGACGCACCGCCGCGTAGTCGGCCGGGTTGGTGCTGGTGATGTTGTAGAAGGTGTACAGGAAGTAGATGATGTCTTCGTTGCCGCTGGGGAAGTTCCAGCCCAGCGCCCGGGTCTCGACCGCGATGCCGAGCGGGTGCGCGCGGCTCTCGAGGCGGGACGGGTTGCCCTCCCACGACATGAACCACAGGTCGCCCTGCGACGCCGCGATGCTGCCCTGGAGCGCGGGGTCGAACAGGTCGCCGCCCGGGTCGGTGCCGAGGCCGAGCTCCGCGCACGGTCCGGGGGTGCCGGTTTGACAGGGCACGCGGGCCTCGTTGGGCCACGCGGCCGCGTCGGCGGGGTCGGACGAGGCGAAGATCGGCCGCACTTCTTCGCCGTTGTCGCCGCCGGCGGTGTTGTTGAAGAAGGCGCCGGCAGTGTCGCCGGCGAAGCCGTTCACCGACTTGTCGCCCGGGGCGATGACGCCGGCGACGTTGATGCCCGAGCCGAACACGTATTGGTCAGCGGTGCCGCGGGGCCAGATGCCGCCGCCCACCGTCGACGAGCCGGTGGCGCAGATCTGGCCGGACGAGAACACCCGGCACTGCACCCGGTTGGTAGTGAAGATGTTCTGGGCGCTCGAGAAGAGCCGGAACCCGCCGGGCTTCGTGGGCCGCGGCTTGGCCGCCGCGGTCGACACGACCGCGGCGCTCACCGCCAGGGCCGCGACGACCGTCCGCAGAATCACGCGCTGACAACGTGAGAAACGCATCCCGTCCTCCTTAGAGAGTACACAGCCCCCTCACGCGCCGCGGGCCGGCCAGGTGCGGCTGGACCGCGGCGAGTTCGGGATGTCGAATCAGAAGTTGACCTCGAAGCCCAGGCGGGCGCGACGCGGCGCGCCGTACTGCTCCTGCGTGCCACGGGCGACATCGTACAGCGCGTTCACGGCCCGGGTCTGCTCGTCGATCGTGTAGATGTGATCGCCGTTGCCGTACCGCTCTTCGGCCCGGATCAGGTAGACGCAATTGGCCGCGGCGGGCGCCTGCTTGGTGCTCACCCAGTTGCCGCAGCTGGCGCGCGGGTCGGCCGCGCCGCCGAACGAGAGATCGATCGCGCCGTCCGGCCCCACCGCGTTGTTGATGTCCCGCTCCGAGGCGAGGTCGTCCAGGTCGGCCTTGAGGTTGGCCGCGCGCTCGTCGTTGTTCCGAACGTCGCCGTTCACCGCGAAGACCTGGAGCACGTTCTTGAAGTTGAGCAGGTTGCGCACGTCGAGATAGCCCGTGAGGTCCAGCTTACCCAGCGAGAAGCCCTTGGTGAACTTCGCGTTGAGCTCCTTGAGCGACGGGAGCCGCTGGCTGTTGATGCCCTCGGGGAACAGGCGCACGCAGTTCTCGATCGAGAGCACGCTCTGCTCTTCGTTGCTGAGACCGCACTTGGTGTAGGCGGTGCCGCTGGTGTAGCGGAAGGTGGTGAAGATGCTCACGTTCCGCAGCACGGTGCCCAGGGCCGTGCCCCGCCGCCAGTCACCCGGGAAGGTGACCGAGAAGGCGCTGGCCAGGGTGTGCGGCCGGCTGTTGTCGGTCGGCAGGATGCCCTGCGGCGGCGGCTGCGCGCCGTTGTTGCCGCCGACCTGGTTCACGATGCGCGACCCGTAGTTCACGTAGGTGAACGGATCGGAGCCCGTGTTCTTGGCCTGCTGGTACGAGTAGCTGACCGTCCCGTTGAAGAAGTTGCCGAACCGGCGGTCGAGGCGGACGTCGATACCGCGCACGTTGCCGAAGTCGAGGTTGGTCAGGATCCGGAAGTCGTTGTCGCGGCCGAGCGCCGGGTCGAACAGGGTGACCAGACGGGCGGCCGGGTCGGACACGATGTCCTTGTTGTACGCCGCGACGTCGAGCACCATGTCGTCGCTGAAGGCGTGCCGGATGCCGAACTCGAAGGTGATGGTCTTGCCGAAGTCGAGGTCGGACCCGAAGACCTGGTTGGTGTTGGTGTTGCCCAGGTCGGTGTTGATGCCGCCGAGGAGCAGGCCGAAGTCCGGGGTCTGCACCTGGTGGGCGTAGGACAGCCGGAAGTTGGTCTTGTCCGTGACCGGGAACGACACCTGCACGTGCGGGCTCAGGTAGCTGTGGCTCTTGTCCTTCCGGAACAGCGCCGTGGGGTTGTTCTGGTCGAACCCGGGCATGCTGCTCACCCGCGGGAAGGCGTAGAAGTTCCCGTTGGCGTCCTGGGCGTACGGCCGCGACGCGCGGCTGTTGTAGTAGTCGTAGCGCAGGCCGCCCACCACGACCACGTCACCGAGGTCGAGGCGGTCTTCCACGTAGCCGTTCCACCGGATCGGCTTCTCGATGTAGGCATCCGAGAAGAACTTGTCCTGCAGGCGGAAGGTGTAGTTCGTGATGCCGTACCGGGTGAACTCGGCGCCGATGTTGAGCCGGTTGTAGCGATCGGCCTGCCAGTCGAGCTTGGCCTTGCCGATGTACCGGTTCTCCCGGTAGAGGCTCAGCCGGGTCGGGAAGCCGTTGCCGTTTGCCGGCCCGCCCGCCTCGCCGAAGGTCCAGGTGGCGCCGTCGAGCGAGTTGGCGAAGTTCTGATACTGGCCGTACAGGCCGTAGGCGTTGTTGCGGACCTGGTCGACGATGTTGTAGATGCCGCCGTTGTTGGCGTCGAACGGCGTGATCCGGCCCTGGTTGACCCGGATGTTGTTGATCAGCGCATCGTCCACCGGGAAGTTGTTGAAGTCGAACAGGAAGTGCATCGGCTTGATGATGAAGCCGCCGAACGGGCTGCGGGTGCTGAGATCGCTCTCGGTGGTGAGCGGCCCGTTGATGGTCTTGTCCTGCTGGTACGACAGCGCCACGTCCAGCGCCAGGGCCCGCTCCGAGCTCTTGCTCAGGTTCTGGGTCCAGTTCAGGGTCGCGTAGTAGTTCCGGTTGAGGAACCCGCGATCGGTGGACGGCAGCGACAGGTTGTTGATGTAGCCGATGATGAACGGGAAGCTGTGGCCCGCGTTCCGGCTGGTGGCCGCGCTGAACGATACCCGGCTGCCGGTGCCGTAGGTGTAGTTCAGCTTGCCCGAGGTGGTGTACAGCGTCTTGGCGGTCGCCGGCAGCCGCACGCCCTGGCAGCCGAGGCCGAAGTTGTTCCGGATCTGGTTGATGTACGCCTCGTCGGGGCCGCCGATGCCGGCCGCGCCCGCGTTGGCGAAGGCATCGCACTTGCCGCGCGAGACGGCGTAGTTGTACACCGGCACCTGGGTGGTGTCCGCGGTGGCGGCCTCATTCTCCGGCGTGCTCGGATCGTCCAGCACGCTCAGCTGGTTGACCACCGTGTCGATGCCCGCCTGCAGGAAGATCGGCACGTCCGCGCTGCCGAAGCCTTCCTCGACCGCCCGATTGCCCTCGAGCGTGCCGCTGATGGCGAAGGTGAGGCGGTTGGCCAGCGGGCCGCTGAAGCTGCCCTCGAGCCGGTTGAAGCCCACCGAGTGGTTGACGCCAAACGGCTCGTCCGTCTGATACGAGAACGAGCCGTTGTACGCCGTCGCGCTGCCGGTCTTGGTGACAAAGTTGATGATGCCCGACTTCGCGTTGCCGAACTCGGCCGAGCTGGATCCGGTGGTGACCGACGCCTCTTCGAACGCGTTGGTGCCGATCTGCAGCTGGGTGCCGAGGGAGCCGGCGAAGCGATCGCCGCGGTACCCGGCCTGGATCGGTACCCCGTCGACGTAGGTGGCCGCTTCGTTGTTCCGGCCGCCGCGGATCGAGAGATTGCCGAAGTTGTCCTGGGTGACGCCCGGCTGGAGCTTCAGGACGTCGTTGATCCGGTCCACCGGCAGGTTATCGGCGAACTGGCCGTCGATCCGCTGTTTGGTGGTGACCTCGTCGCGCGGGACCAGCGGCTGGGTCTCCTGCACGACGGTGATCTCCTGCAGCTGGACCGCCGTCTGCTCGAGCTGCACGTCGACCGTGATGGTCTGGCCGGCCAGCACCTTCACGCCCTCGACCTGGGTCGACTTGTAGCCGATGAAGTTGGAGCGCAGCGCCACCGTGCCGGCCGGGACGTTGTTGATGAAGTAGTAGCCCTGGGGGTTGGTGAGGGCGTTGAACGCCGTCCCCACCACGAACACCTGGGCATTGGCAATGGGCGCGCCCGCCTGGTCGCGCACCCTGCCTTCGATCTTACCAGTCGACGCCTGGGCGAGGAGCGAGCCCGCTCCCAGACCCAGCGCGACTGCCGCGCACGCGATGACCCGCGCAACGCGTACGAAGGCGCTGACACGGCAATGCTTCATGGATACGTCCTCCAAAGGCGTGAACCTGCAGGTACGACTGACCGGGAGCGGGGAGCGCGCACGCCTCCCCATGGCTCTGTGGCCTACATCGATGCAGCCTGCTGTGGGAGTACGTCCTACGTCGGAAAAGGGGGGCGCGATGTCGGTTTTCGACAGCGCGTGCGACGACCGCGGCCCGGTCGGCGCAAACCAATATGAAGCCCGTAAAATTTGATGTCAAGCAAATGTCACGCGATCGACCAATTCGCGAGACGCCAGTGTAACTCTCTGAAACCGAACCGGTTGCCTATTGAAACACGAACCGGCTCGAACGGCGGTGCGCCGCGGTGCTGCGATGGGCTCACACGAGGACGGACGACCTTCGCGGGTGCGAGCGGAGAACGGCGGCGCGAGACGCGCTGTAGGCTTAGAAAGACTTCGGGAAATTCAACGGACGCGATTTTAACGTGCGATTCGGAGTTTGGGAAGGGGGGAGGCGGAGGACGGAAGGACGGGAGGACGGAAAGACGGAAGGACCGGCACACCCCGCGAGGCCACCGAGAGCCTGCCCGGTGTGCTGGTCCTTCCGTCCTTCCGTCTTC
>DASSMN010000270.1:0-2115 GCA_035688885.1 Gemmatimonadales bacterium | reverse complement strand
TCACCGCTTGTTTCTTCCAATACGACAAGGGGGGGATCGTCGAGGAAGGTTGTGGCAGAGGGCCAGGATTTTTGCGGTACAATCCGGGGACCGACCGGTGGACCATGCTCCCCTCACCATTCAGCCCCGAGACCCGGTCGCCGTACGCCGGGGGAGTCATCGGTGGGAAGTTCTACGTGATGGGCGGAACAGTGGGCACATACGCCGGCTGGCTCCGCGTCTATGATCCCGCCACGAATCATTGGACGACCAAGAACGGACTCGGCCAGACTCGCCCCGGCGCGGCGACCGCTGTGCTCAAGTCCAAGCTGTACGTCATGGGCGGGCAGCGTTACAATGCCGCGCGGAAGGTGTGGGAGACGCTCGACAAGACCATCGTCTACGATCCGGTCACGAACGCTTGGACGTGGCGGGCCTCTCTGCCGAGTCCACGCGCCGGTGTCGCGGGCAGCACTGTGGTACGAAATGGGCAGGCGCGGATCGAGGTGGTCGGCGGGAGCCGCCCCGGCAACAACCTGCAGTACATCCCGTAGTCCCGCGCGCACGACACCGGGAACAGTGCCCCGCACGCCCTGGATGAACAAAACCGGGGGCCGCTCGAAGCGGCCCCCGGTTCGCATTGACGTATGACGCCATGGCTACGGCGCCGAGCTGTCCGGCGGTACCAGCCGGTACAGCAGCTCCCCCCGGCGAATCATCCCGAACCGCTCCCGCGCCACCCGCTCCTGCACCCGCAGGTCGTGCTCGATCGCGTTCGCCTCCCCGGTGAGCGAGTCCACCACCTGCCGGAGCCGGACGACCTGGGCCTGCTCGGCGGCCTCCTGCCGCCGCAGGGCCAGCAGATCGGTGGTGCCGTATTCCCCGCCCTGGATCCCGAAGTAGAGCGCGAACAGCAGCGCAGCCAAGGCGGCCCAGCGGGCGGCGGTCACAGCGGGTAGAGATCTCGCCCCGGATAGTGCGCCAGATCGCCGAGCTCCTCGGAGATACGTAGCAGCTGGTTGTACTTGGCCGTGCGGTCGGTGCGGCTGGCGCTGCCGGTCTTGATCTGCCCGGCCCCGGTGGCCACCGCCAAGTCGGCGATGAAGGTGTCCTCCGTCTCGCCCGAGCGATGCGAGATGATCACGCCGTAGGCACTCCCCTTGGCCAGCTCGATGCACTGGAGCGTCTCGGTGAGCGTGCCGATCTGGTTGACCTTGACCAGCACGGCGTTGCCGACGCCTTCCTCGATCCCCCGGCCCAGGCGGTCGACGTTGGTGACGAACAGATCGTCGCCCACCAGCTGGACCCGCTCGTGCAGCCGCTCGGTCAACAGGGCCCAGCCGGCCCAGTCGTTCTCCGCCAGCCCGTCCTCGATGCTCACGATCGGGTAGCGATCCACCCAGCCGGCGTACAGGTCCACCATGGCCTCGGCCGAGCGGCGGCTGCCATCGCCCTTCTTGAACACGTACTCGCCGTCCTGGTACAGCTCGGAGGCCGCCACGTCGAGGGCGATCGCCACGTCGCGGCCCGGCTCGTAACCGGCGCTTTCGATGGCCTGCATGACCACGTCGAGCGCGGCCTCGTTGGAGGGCAGCATCGGCGCGAAGCCGCCCTCATCGCCCACCGCGGTGGAGAGGCCCATCTTGGCCAGCACTTTCTTCAGCGTGTGGAACACCTCGACCCCGATGCGGAGGCCCTCGGGAAACGTCTCGGCCCCGATGGGCACCACCATGAACTCCTGCGCGTCCACGTTGTTGGACGCGTGCGCGCCGCCGTTCAGGATGTTCATCATCGGGACCGGCAGCACCCGCGCCATCGGCCCGCCGAGATAGCGGTAGAGCGGAAGCCCGCAGTCCTGCGCGGCCGCGCGCGCCACCGCGAGCGAGACGCTCAGGATCGCGTTGGCGCCCAGCTTGCTCTTGTTGGGCGTGCCGTCGGCATCCATCATCTCGGCGTCGATGGCGATCTGGTCCGCCGCCGCCATGCCCTCGAGCCGCGGTCCGAGCACCTCGTTCACGTTCCGCACCGCCTCGACGACGCCCTTCCCGACATACCGCCGCGCATCGCCGTCGCGGAGCTCCACCGCCTCGTGCTCGCCGGTCGAGGCGCCGCTCGGCACCGCGGCCCGACCCTGCG
>DASSMN010000283.1:0-3071 GCA_035688885.1 Gemmatimonadales bacterium | reverse complement strand
CAGCGGCAGGTGGTCGAATGCCGATTCTTCGTGGGCATGGAGGAGCGGGAGATCGCCGAAGCGCTCGGCGTCTCCGAGCGCACCGTCCACCGGGATTGGCTCAAGGCGCGCGCCTACCTCTATCGACACTTCTACCCCGAGCCGGCCGGCTGACGTGACGTCGCTATCCGCCCCGGCGCCGGCGCAGCTCCGCGAGGGCGGCCGCGGCCTCCGCGGCGAAGTAGGGCTGGACCTTTCGCTGCGCCTCGAACGCGGCGGCCGCGGTCTCGAGCAGCGGCTGGGCCCGCCCGTACTCGTGAGTCGCCAGCAGCGCCCGTCCCAGCGCCAGGCGGGCATCGGTGGTGCGGAGATGCGCCTCGCCGAGCTGCCGCCGGGCGAAGTCCACCGTCGGCTCCAGCAGGTCTCTCGCTTGGGCGGCCTGCCCCTGGGAGACCAGCGCCAGCCCGAGCCCACTCCGGGCGTTGACGTACCACTGGCGGTGTTCGGCCATGGTCGTGTCGAGCCGAGCCAGCGCCTGCCGCAGCAGCACCTCGCCTTCTTCCGTCTTTCCGCCCTCCTGTAATGCGCGGCCGAGATTGACCTCGAAGGCGATGGTGTTCAGCCGGTCCTCGCCAATGGTCCGGCGCCCCATCTCGAACGCCTCGCGCAGCGCGGCGACGGCGCCTGGGGTGTCGCGCTGGGCCCGGCTGATGTTGCCCAGGCTGTTGAGGTCCAACGCGTCTGCTCGTGATCGGGCCCGAGGACCGCGCGGTCGATTGCCAGCGCCTCGCGCAGCTGCTGCTCGGCCTCGGCAAACCGGCCCTGCAGTCTGAGCACGGTCCCGAGATTCCGAAGACTGGCGGCGACGTAGGAGTGGTTCTCACCGAACATCTGGCGGTCCAGCTTCAAGGCCTCCCGCACCAGGCTGTCGGCCTCGTCCAGGCGCCCCTCGTCCACCAGCAGCATCCCGAGATTGTTGAGGTTGATGCTGATGCTCGGATGGGCCGCGCCGAGCGCGGTGCGTTTGGCGGCCAGCGCGCGACGGAACAGCGAATCCGCCAGGGCAAGGTTCCCCAGGGACCACTGCGCCTGCGCCCGGTTGTGGAGCACCTCGGCGCTGAGCGGATGGTTCTCGCCAAGGGCGCGGAGGTCGATGGCCAGCGCCTGCCGGAACACCGAGTCGGCGTCGGGGTACGCGTTCTTCTTGAGCAGCAGGACGCCGAGGTTGTTGAGGCTCTGAGCCACGACTATCGCCGTGTCGCCGAACAGCCGCCGGCGCACGGCGAGCGCCTCGCGAAACAGTGGCTCCGAGGCCTCGTAGTCGTCCCGCCGCTGGTACAGGGTCGCGAGACGGTCCATGGTCTCGGCGGCCGCAGCGCCGGCGCCCGCGGCGCGCCGGCGGTCGAGCGCGCCGCGGAGGAGCGGTTCGGCCTCGTCGAAGCGGTCCTGCTGCAGGTAGGCGTCTCCCAGCCGGGCCATGTCCTCCACCACCGACGGGTCCTCATCGCCGTAGAGCGACCGATGCTGGGCCAATGACTGCCGCAGGAGCCGCGTGGCCTGGCCGTAGAGGCCCAGGCTGATGTAGGCGCGCCCGAGCACGGTGCGGAGCTGCGCCTGGACTTCGGGTTGGTGGGCGAGCGTCGAGTCGACCCGCCGCGCGCCCTGGTCGAGCAAAGACCGCGCGGTGACCTCCTTGCCGTTCCGGCGCTCGGCCGCGTAGGGATCGGCCACGTCGAACACGCCCACCAGGTAGTCGCCGACCTCCGTCGCCTTCCGGGCCTCGATCTCGGCGCGCTGCCGGAGCACCCGCTCGCGCGCCACGCCCGCCCCCAGCAGGAGCACCAGCGCCGCCACCGCCGCCACACCCGCGCGGTGGCGCCCCACGAACTTGGCCAGGCGATACCCGGCGGTATCGGCCCGAGCCAGGACTGGGCGTCCCTCGCGGCACCGCCGGAGGTCCTCCGCCAGCGCCGCTGGTGACGCGTAGCGGCGGGAAGGGTCCTTCTGCAGTGCCGTGAGCACGACCAGGTCGAGATCGCCACGGAGCCGGCGGGCCAGCGGCTCGGGCGCGCGAGTGGATGGGCGCGGCGGCTGTTCCTCGCACACGATCCGGGTGAGCTCCGCCCATGATGCATTCCGGACGTCGTACGGGTAGCCGCCCGTGAGCAGCAGATAGAGCACGACGCCCAGCGCGTAGACGTCGGTGGCCGTGCTTACCGCTTCGCCGCGCACCTGCTCGGGCGCCCCGAACTCCGGCGTCATGACCGGCATCCCCGTCTCGGTCCGATGCGTGGCGGCCTCGCCGGACAACACCTTCGCGATGCCGAAGTCGAGCAGCTTCACCCGACCAGCGGTGGTCACCAGGATGTTGGACGGCTTGAGGTCGCGGTGAATGATGAGATGGTGGTGCGCGTAGCTCACGGCGTCGCAGACCTGGTCGATGAGCTCGAGCCGCTGGTCGAGCGAGAGATCGTGCTCCTCGCAGTAGCGGCTCAGATGCACCCCGTCGATCAGCTCCATGGCGAAGTAGGGCAGCCCGCCGGGGGTGAGGCCGCCCTCGATCAGTCGGGCGATGCCCGGATGCTCCAGCAGGGCGAGAATGCGGCGCTCCTCCAGGAACCGGCGCACCATCCCGTGGGTGCTGCGATGCAGCACCTTGATCGCCGCTCGCTGCTCGAACTGGCCGTCGGCCCGCTCGCCCAGGAACACCGCACCCATGCCGCCTTCGCCGATCAGGCGCTGGATGCGCCACGGTCCGATCCGGTCGGGCACCTGACCGGTGGCGAGCGGCCCGGGCGCTTCGAGCAGCGCCCGGGCCAGCGGCGGCGACGGCGCATCGAGGAATCCCTCGGCCCGGCGGTGGGCGTGCAGCAGGCGCAGGACCTCCTCGTGAAGCTCGGGGTCGTCGCCGGCCGCACGGTGCAGGTAGCCCATCTGCTCGTCCGGAGGGAGGTCGAGCAGCGCGTCGAAAACTGCGTCGATCCGCTGATTGCGATCGGTAGGGGAGGGGCTCATCGGATCCGGGGCAGGCCGTGATGGATCAAGATGCGCTGGGGTAAAGAGTTGTGCAACAGGGCGATAGGGCCGATAGG
>DASSMN010000223.1:0-2703 GCA_035688885.1 Gemmatimonadales bacterium | reverse complement strand
GGGCAGCAGCTGGTGCTGCACTTCTGCTACGTCGCCCAGAACGCCGTCGACACGCGCTTCTTCCAGTCGTCCGGTCCGCTGACGCTGAACCCGGGTGAGGTGAAGACGATCGTCGTGGCCTACATCAACGCGGCTCCGGTCGCCCAGGGGACCGACCTGCTGGCCAACATCGGCGGCGACTACAAGCCCGGCATCCCAGCTTCCGGGGACTCGATCGCGGCCGATCCGGCCCGGGTTCGCCCCATCGAGCGGGTGATGGGGTGGCTGGGCCAGAACGACGCCGACGCGAACCAGACGATCACGCAGAACGAAGTGAGCACCGTACCGCGCTCGCTGCTCAACAAGGCGCTGGTGGCGCAGGCCGTATACGACAACAAGTTCCTGCTCCCCTTCGCGCCGGAGGCGCCGACCTTCTTCCTCGTCCCCGGCGAGAACCAGGTCACGGTGGCGTGGCAGAAGAGCGAGACGGAGACGGTGAAGACCGGCGGCGGCGATCCGTATTTCGTGATCGCGTCCGATCCGACCTCGACCCTGTACGATCCGAACTTCCGGCAGTACGACGTCGAGGGCTATCGCATCTATCGTGGGCGCACCACCGGCGACCTGAGCCTCGTGGCCCAGTTCGACTACGCGGGCACCTCGATCACCGATTTCACGGGTGCCTTCGCCTACACGGAAGACGCGAACGGCAACGGCCTCAGCGAGTGCGCCCCGGAGCTGGGGGTACAGGCTGACTGTCCGGACTCCTTCCCATCGGCCACCGGGGTGGAGCATCCCCTGGTGGGGAACGTGATCCAGATCCCGGCCGGTGGCCGGGTGCAGCTCGCCAGCGGGAGCATCCTGATCCTGAGCGCCGACACCGCGGTCTCGGGTGGCGGCCATGGGTTCCCCGCGCTGTCGGACAACGGCGTGACGTTCGCGTTCGTGGACCGGGGCGTGCGCAACTCGTTCACCTACTTCTACGCGGTGACGGCGTTCGACGTGAACTCGCTCGCGTCGGGGCCCTCGTCGATCGAATCCCCGCGCGTCACCAAGAGTGTGACGCCGCGCGCGGCGGGCTCCAATACCACCGCCACCGCGCTGGTGCAGGGCGTGTACGGGGCGGATGGAACGCTGCTCGATCCCTCGGCTCAGTATCCAGCCGTTGACCCGGCCAAGGGAACATTCACCGGGAACATGCCGCCGGCCAACGGGGCGGCGCTGCTGCTCGCCTCGGCGGTGGTGGAAGCGCTCCCGGCGGGCGACATCTTCGTCCGTGTCGACTCGGTGGGCCCGGGCTTCGTGGGCGGCATCGGGGCAGCGCCGAACATCTATCTCACCCTGAGCGGCACTGGGACCACGCTCACCAAGACCATCGCGCTCCCGGAGCCCGATTTCAACGCGACCGGCAACCTCAGCTATTCGTTCGATGAGGCGCTGGTCTCGTACGACTCGGCGAACGCCAGGAAGTTCGGGATCGCGTTCACGCAGGACGTGCGCATGCCGATCACCTTCGGCGGCGACATCACGCCGCTGTTGCGCGCCTCCACCGGCAACGCACTGATTAACGGACGGTACGGGGCCGGTTCCGATGAGGGCCGCTATCTGGCGCACTCGCGCTGGTTCGATGCGAGTGCCCAGGAAGCCCAGGCCAATCCGACTGTGACGGCCTACGCCGACTCGTTCCACAACTCCGGGCATTTGACCGGGGTCGGCCGCATCTGGTCGCCGCAGAATTACCGCGACCGCTGGCCGCAGGGCGGCAACGCTGATGTGGCCGGCCGCCCACCCGCCATCAACCTGCTCTTCCGCGGGTTCGGCTACGCCTCGACGGCGTGGTATCCGGCGGACTTCCTCGTGACGTGGAACGCGGACTCGAGCATCACGGTGTTCGACTCCTCGAATCACGGCACCTTGCCCTTCGCGCCCAACGGCGGGACCGGCTGGGGCTTCGTCAACCTCCGGGCCCTGACGGCCGTCGGCCTCACGGCCGGCGACCTGGCGGACGGCACGGGGAATCCCTCGACCACCGTCGCCGACTACCACACGCTGTACGCCACCCAGCCTGTTTGCACCCCAGACTGGTGGTTCATCACCTGCGCCCAGCTCGAGCAGAAAGCACAGTTCGAGCCGCTCGATTTCAACTACGACGGCGTGGCGGATGCGAACGGCATCGTGCTCATGGTGAACACGGAGCCGTTCTTCATGGAGCTGAGCCAGATCCCGGCCGCCGGCACCAAGTGGCGGCTGCGGGCAGTGGGCGGCTCGATGTCGATCACGAGCTGCACCCTGCTCGGGACGCAACCGGCTACCGTCACCGACCCGAAGGTCGGGCCGGACATGTCGGGCTGCACGGGCTACGCTTACACCGGCGCCAGCACCCGGCCGTCGTTCGCGCCGGGGCTGACCTACAAGATCACCGTCTCGCAGAAGTATGCGGTGAACGAGGCCGCGTCGGGCGATCTGTCGCGCGTCCACACGGTGCCGGATCCGTACTATGTGACCAACGCCCTCGAGGCCACGGCGAACTCCAAGATCCTCAAGTTCGTCAACCTGCCCTCCCGGGCGATCATCCGCATCTATTCCCTCTCCGGGGTGCTGGTGCAGGTGCTGACCCACAACGACCCCGGCGGCAGCGGCGAAGCGACCTGGAACCTGCGCAATCGCAACAACCAGTTCGTGGCCAGCGGCGTGTATTTCTATCACGTCGAGGGTCCGGACGGG
>DASSMN010000313.1:0-4856 GCA_035688885.1 Gemmatimonadales bacterium | reverse complement strand
TTCACGATCGCGGAGTACGCCGCCATGAGGCCCACGGGACCGCAGCCGTAGACCACGACGGTCTCGCCCGGCTTGACCCCGGCGAGCTCGGTGGCGTGCCAGCCGGTGGGCCAGATGTCCGCCAGCATGACGTAGTCGGTCTCCTTCTCCTCGGCGTCGTCGTGGAGGCGGAGACAGTTGAAGTCGCCGTAGGGGACGGTAAGCAGCTCGGCCTGGCCGCCGCGGTAGGGACCCATGCCGGCATACCCGTAGGCGGCGCCGGCAGTCTCGGGATCGGGGTTCATGCTGAGGCAGAAGCCGGTGAAGCCCCGCTCGCAGTTGCGGCAGTAGCCACAGGCGACGTTGAACGGCATGCAGACCCAGTCGCCCTTCCGGATCCGCTTGACCGCGCTGCCCACCTCGATCACCTGGCCCAGGTTCTCGTGGCCGATGACCATGCCGGGCTCGAGGTCGGTGCGGCCCTCGTACATGTGGAGGTCGGAGCCGCAGATGTTGGTGGAGGTGATTCGGACGAGGACATCGGTGGGCCAGTCGATCTTTGCGTCGGGGACGTCTTCCACGCGGACGTCGCGCGGTCCCCGGTACACTACGCCTTTCATGTCACGCTCCCATCGCTCGGTTGTACGAATCCGGCGCGCACGACGCCGGCGATCGAGCGGAGGGTAGCCCGCGGTACGCAGGGGTTCGGTGTCCAGCATCACCGCCGAATAGCGACCCCTGTGCAGCAACCTCTGGCTCCGGCATCTCCCGCATGTTCGGGCGTTCCTCCTTCATCAACTCACCTGCAGGAAGAGCACATGCGCACGCGCCGCGTCTGGTCCGTCGCCGTCTTCTGTCTTGCCGCCCTGACACTAGAGGCGACGCCGCTCGCGGCGTGCGACCCGGTGTGGCTGCCGATGGCGCGGCCGGAGGGGATCAGCGCCCTGGTCGTCCTTTCCCTCGCGGACACGGTGCTCGACGGGGCGATGGCGCTGGCGAACGCGCGGCTGCACACGGGGTTCGGGAAGCGGGTGGACACCGTGATCGGGGAAACGCGAGGAGGCCAGCGAGTCCGGATCCTTCAATGGAACGAGGCGGGCCGGCCGATGGCCCGTGAGGCGGTGCTGGTGCCCTGGGCCTACGGCCCGGACTGCCGGCCGATCGCGTGGAGCGGTCGCATTCGGTGGATGCCGGAAGGCATCCGCGGCGCGATCACGGGCTGGCTCCGACCCACGGAGGGGTGGATCGGGGGGTTGCCCACGCTCGACGTCGAGATGGCCTGGCGCGAGCCGGTGTGGGCCGAGGGAGAGCCGCGCTGGCCCGAGGCGGTCTCGGACAAGCGGCGCATGACGCCGGAGGAGTTCGCCGAGCTCTACTCGGCGCTGCCCACCTTCGAGCTGCTGAAGCGGGATCCGAAGGCGGCCGTGGAGCGAATGCGCCGGTGGCAGCGGGAACACGCCGAGCTGGCCGAGCTCGCGCCCGCAGCGACGATGGCCGGGTACGTGTACCGGTACGCGGCGTCCGAGGGCACTTGAGATCGGCTTGAGGCAGGCCCGCTAGGTTGGCACTGTCGCCATCCAAAGCGGGGCATCCCATGCGGTTCCACCGGTTCAGCCCGAAACTTTTCGCGCCCCTGGCGCTGCTTACACTCGCGGTACCCGGGTGTCGGGACGATGCCGAGTCCCCCACCGCACCCGAGTCCCCGCCCGCCTCCGGGGCGGTAACGGCTGCGGCGCTTCCCAAATTCACCTCGCTCGCCGCCGGTGGGGCGCACACTTGCGCGCTCGACGCCACTGGAGCCGCCTGGTGCTGGGGCGCCGGCGGCCTGCTGGGAGATGGGCAAGGAGTATCTCGGAGCACCCCAGGACGCGTAGCCGGCGGACTGCGGTTCGTGCAGATCAGCGCCGGCGCCCGGACAACCTGCGGCATCACCACCCAGAACCTCGCCTACTGCTGGGGTGAAGGGCCCCTCGGCGACGGCGGCGAGCAGATCGGGAGCTACGTCCCGGTCGCCGTGGCCGGCGGGCGCCACTTCCGCAACGTGAGCGTGGGGAACGAGCACACCTGCGCAGTCACCCCGGGTGACATCGCGTTCTGCTGGGGACTGGGGCATTGGGGCGAGCTCGGCACCGGCCACAGTCAGTTCAGCGACGTCCCGGTGCGGGTCTACGGCGGCCTGCGCTGGCGGCGGGTGGTCGCCGGCGGCCAGGCGACCTGCGGCGTCACTATGGACGACGTGGCCTACTGCTGGGGTTTCCTGCTCGGCGGCAAGCAGCCGACCAAGGTGCCGGGCGGACTTCTCTTCCGGCAGGTCTGGGTCGGCGGCGGCGACTACACCGATGCCCAACACGAAGAGCCCGACCTGCCGCACGCGTGCGGGATCACCCCCGAGGACAAGGCCTACTGCTGGGGTTATGGCGGCGAGGGCGAGCTCGGCCAAGGCACCGGCCTGTCCTCGAGCACTCCAGTCGCCGTGTCGGGCAGCCGCAAGTGGAGACAGGTGGTGGCGGGCTTCTATCACACCTGCGGCGTCACCCGGGCGGAGATCGCGTTCTGCTGGGGCATCAACCAGTGGGGCGCCAACGGCAACGGCAGCTTCCTGCGCAGCAACGTCCCGGGTCGGGTGAACGGCGGCCTCTTGTTCAACAGCATCAGCACGGGCGTCCTGGGCCTCCACACCTGCGGGCTGACCGACGTGGGGAAGATCTACTGCTGGGGCTACAACGTCTCGGGCCAGCTCGGCGACGGGACCCGCACCCAGCGGCTCGCGCCGGTGGCGGTGGTCGCGGGGAATTGACGCAGGGGCGCAGCCGACGGAGACGTGGGTCTCCCGAGGAGCGCAAGCGCACAGCACCCCTGCGCCTCTGCGTCTCTAATGCAACGACTTGCACCACAGGTCTTTACGCTCGTGACAACCGCCACAGACGCCCTCCTCGCAGGACGCCATTCTGGACCGTATACTCGTCCAATCGGTGTCGGCCCGGAAACGGGCCAGGAGTGTGGCCCATGCGCGCATCGCTCATCATTCTCACGCTCGTCTCACTCGCCGCCTGCAGCGGGGACCTGACACTTCCCAACGACGGGGGTGGAGGACCGGACGGCGGGGGTCCCCCCCTGCCCGACCAGGTCCGCGTCGTGGATGGCGACGGACAGCGTGCCCGCACCGGCGAGGTGCTGAACGACCCATTGGTGGTTCAGGTGGTGGACAGCGGGGCGGCGCCGGTAGTGGGGACCACGGTCGAGTTCAGCTTCGCGGGCGACCCTGCGGGCGCGGTGCTCGAGCCTTCGGTGACCACGACCGACTCGTCGGGCCTCGCGTCGGTGGAGGTGCGGGTGGGGACGGAGTCGGGCGAGCAGGAAATCGTGGCCCGGGTGACCGGGACCGATCTGAGCGCCAGCTTCACCGTCACCGCCACCGACGGCCGCCATGGGCATGGCGGGGACGAGGACCACTAGCTCGCCGGCGGCCGCAGCACGATGTAGGTGAAGAGTCCCGTCGCCACGTGCACCTGGCCCTGGTGCACGTCGGCGCTCACCACGGCGATGGTCCTGCCCTTCCGCACCAGCCGCGCGCTCGCCACCACCTCGCCGCCATCCGTCGTGGCGCCGGCGAGGAAATTCAGCTTGAACTCGATCGAGGTCATCCGCTCCCCGGACTTGAGGCCGGGGAGAATGGTGTAGACCGCCGCGGTGTCGGCGAGGGCGGAGAGGATGCCGCCGTGGATTACGCCGTACTCCTGCGCGTGCTCGGGGCGAGGCCGGAAGGCGACCGACGCGCCGCTGGCGTCGAGGTCCAGCAGCTCGAAACCGAAGAGACGATTGACCGGGGTCGTGAGGAAGCGGTTGGACATGGTGCCACCCTACGGACATTGCGTCGCCCGGGATTCCATCCCACGTTGGAGCCGGCGCCCGATCCGCGCCCAACCTCGTCGGCCCGGCCCCAGCCCGAGCCCCCGCGAGGCAAAGGGGGGCAGACCCTCGGATCCGTCCGCAGAAGCCTTGGGACGCCACGGGCGTCGCCGCTGGGGGGCGTGTCGCCCGTGGCCTGCCCAAAGGGCCCTTCCGATGACCACCGACAAGGACTTCAAGCGCCTCGTTCGCGCCCGGATGCAGAAGACGGGCGAGTCGTATACCGCCGCGCGCTCGCACTTCGCCGCTCGCAAGCCGGCTTCGACCAAACCGCCACCTCCGGCTACAGACTACGCACGGCTGGCCGGCCGGAGTGACGAGATCATGAAGGCGCGTACCGGCTGCACCTGGGAGCGTTGGGTCAAGGCGCTCGACCACGTCCGCGCCTACGAGTGGAGCCACCGCGACATCGCCCGGCACGTGAAGGAGAAGTACAAGGTCGCCGACTGGTGGGTGCAGTCGGTGACGGTGGGCTACGAGCGGATCAAGGGCCTCCGAGCCATCGGCCAGCGGCGGAGCGGCGCGTGGGAGGCGAGCAAGAGCCGGACCTTCGCCGCGCCGGTGGACGAGATCTTCCGATCGTTCCACGACCCGCGCCGGCGGAGCCGATGGATGACGGGCGCCAAGCCCACGGTTCGGAGCGCCACGCCGGGCAAGTCGATGCGGATGACCTGGCCCGACGGAACAACCGTCATCGTCGGCTTCACCGCCAAGGGCGCGGCGAAGAGTCAGGTGGCGATCCAGCACGAGAAGCTTCCCGACCAGGCGACGGCGGCCCGGATGAAGGCGTACTGGGCCGAGCGGCTAGGGGCGCTGGCAGAGGTCCTGGGATAGACCCCCATACCCCCGCCGCGTTCATCTGCGGCTAACTAGGGCGAAATGAGCCGCAGATGAACGCAGGTGGCAGGGAGACCACGCCGGGCCCTGGCGCCGGCCTCCACCATCCTGGGCGGCCTATACCGCCAAGC
>DASSMN010000221.1:0-4080 GCA_035688885.1 Gemmatimonadales bacterium | reverse complement strand
TTCTCGGCCACGCGTCGCTGAGCACGACGCAGGTATACACTCACACCAGCGTCGAGCGGCTCAAGCAGGTGTACAACCAGGCGCACCCGCGGGCGTAACTCGACCAGCGACGAATTCAAGGACGCATGCAGACCTCCCACGGCACCACTATCCTGGCCGTCCGCAAGAACAACCGCGTCGCCCTGGGCGGCGACGGCCAGGTCACCATCGGCGACACCGTGATGAAGGCGCGCTCGACGAAAGTCCGCGCCTTGAAGGGGGGCAAGGTGCTCGCCGGCTTCGCCGGCTCGGTGGCCGACGCCCTGACCCTGTACGAGAAATTCGAGGAAAAGCTCGACCGCTACCCCGCCAACCTCCCGCGCGCCGCCGTCGAGCTGGCCAAGGACTGGCGGAGCGACCGCGTGCTCCGCCGCCTGGAGGCGCTGCTGGTCGTGACCGACCTGGAGCACAGCTTTCTCCTGAGTGGGTCGGGCGAGCTGATCGAGCCAGACGACGGCATCGTCGCCGTGGGCTCGGGCGGTAACTATGCCCTGGCCGCTGCCCGCGCGCTCCTGGGCGTGGACGGGCTCTCCGCCCGGGAGATCGTGCAGCGCTCGCTCGACATCGCAGCCGACATCTGCGTGTTCACCAACCGCAACATCACGATTCTCGAGCTGCCTGGCGACGGGAAGACGGAAGGACGGTAGGAGGGAGGGACGCGAGCGCACGCCCTGGTTTGGGTGACACCGTGAGTCTGCCGGTCCGTCCGTCTTCCCGTCCTTCCGTCCTTCCGTCCTTCCGCCTTAGGTTCCCTCATGGCCAACACCGCCCCTGCGCCCGCCCCCGTCCCCGCGGCCCCTGCGGAGGAGACTCCCCCCATCCCCTGGCTCGAGGAAATGCCCCCGCGCCAGATCGTGGCCGAGCTCAACCGCTACATCGTGGGGCAGGAGGCCGCCAAGAAGGCCGTGGCCATCGCGGTCCGGAACCGCTGGCGGCGGGCCCAG
This sequence comes from Gemmatimonadales bacterium, assembly GCA_035688885.1. GTDB lineage: Bacteria > Gemmatimonadota > Gemmatimonadetes > Gemmatimonadales > GWC2-71-9 > CAVVWJ01. The sequence continues at coordinate 3,097 of DASSMN010000221.1, read as the reverse complement.
GCCCCCGACGACATCCGGGACGAGATCACCCCCTACAACATCATCATGATCGGCCCGACCGGGGTGGGAAAGACCGAGGTGGCCCGGCGCCTGGCCCGCTTGAGCGGCGCGCCGTTCATCAAGGTCGAAGCCTCCAAGTTCACCGAGGTGGGGTACGTCGGGCGGGACGCGGAGAGCATGGTGCGCGACCTGGTGGACGCCGCCATCAACATGGTCCGCACCGAGCGGGAGGACGAGGTCTATCCGCAGGCCGAGCAGCGGGCCGACGAGCGGTTGCTCGATCTGCTCCTCCCGCCGCCCGCGCCGCAGGTGGCCGACAAAGCGGACAAGGCCGAGCGGAGCCCCGTGTTCGTGGTCGGCTCGAGCGGCCAGGCCAAGGCCGAGCGCACCGTCACCGCCGAGGACGAGCGCCGGGGCCGCTCGCGCGAGAAGCTCCGCGCCATGCTCGCCGCCGGCCAGCTCGACGACCGCGAGGTCGAGATCGAGGTCACGCCCCAGGGCTTCCCGATGATGGACATGATCCAGCCGCCCCAGGGGATGGAGGGGCCGGACATCAACTTCACCGAGATGCTCCAGGAGATGCTGCCCAAGCGGACCAAGCGCCGTCTGGTCAAGGTCCCCGAGGCCCGCCGCATCCTGGTGGACGAGGAGCTCAAGAAGCTGGTGGACATGGACGACGTGGTGAACGAGTCGCTCGACCGGGTCGAGAACCACGGCATCATCTTCATCGACGAGCTCGACAAGATCGCCGGCGAGCGCGGCCAGGGCGGGGGGCCCGACGTGAGCCGCGAGGGCGTTCAGCGCGACCTGCTGCCGATCGTCGAGGGCTCCACCATCCAGACCCGCTACGGCTACGTCCGGAGCGACCACATCCTGTTCATCGCCGCCGGCGCGTTCCACGTCTCCAAGCCGAGCGACCTCATCCCCGAGCTGCAGGGGCGCTTCCCCATCCGGGTGGAGCTCCAGCCGCTCACCGAGCAGGACTTCGTCCGGATCATGACCGAGCCGGAGAACGCCCTGACGAAGCAGTATCAGGCGCTGGTGGCCGCCGAAGGCGCCGAGCTCGAGTTCACCGCCGACGGTATCGCCGAGGTGGCCCGGGTGGCCTTCATGGCCAACGACCGGATGGAGAACATCGGCGCCCGCCGCCTCCACACCGTGATGTCCGCGCTGATGGAGGAGGTGCTGTTCGAGCTCCCCGACTGGCCCGAGAAGCGGATCGTCTATGACGCGGCCGGGGTGCGCGAGCGGCTCAGCAAGATCGTGAACGACGACGATCTGAGGCGGTATATCCTCTAGAAGACGGAAAGACGGAAGGACGGAAGGACGGAAGGACCTGCACACCGGCGCTGCACGTGGGGCAAGGCGGGCTGCGAGGTGCGCAGGTCCTCCCGTCCTTCCGTCCCTCCGTCCTTCCGTCGTATCTTCCCATCTCTGCCCATCGCTGGTACTCATGGTCTTGGTCGTCGGTGCCGGAACCGTCCTCGGCGGGCGCTATGCGCTCGAGCGGGAGATCGGCCGAGGCGGAATGGCGTCGGTCTATCTGGCGCAGGACCTCCGGCAGCGCCGCCGCGTCGCGGTCAAGTTTCTCCGCCGGGACGTCGCCCTTTCGCTCGGCGCTCATCGGTTCGCCCGCGAGATCGAGATCGCCTCTCGGCTCTCCCACCCCCACATCCTGCCGGTGCACGACTCGGGCGAGGCCGAGGGCCTGCTCTACTACGTCATGCCATTCGTCGAGGGTGAGACCCTCCGCGACCGGCTGCGCCGGGAGCCGCGGCTCCCGGTGGACGAGGCGCTGGCCATCACCCGCGAGATCGCCGACGCGCTCGCCTACGCCCACCAGCTCGGTGTCGTTCACCGCGACATCAAGCCGGCCAACGTCCTGCTCCAGGCGGGCCACGCCGTGGTCGCCGATTTCGGCGTGGCCCGCGCCATCACCGCCGCCTCCGACGACCGGATGACCAGCGCCGGCCTCATCGTCGGCACGCCGATTTACATGAGCCCCGAGCAGGGAGCCGGCGAAGAGCTCGACGGCCGCGCCGACATCTACTCGCTGGGCTGCGTCGCCTACGAGATGCTCACCGGCGCACCGCCGTTCCTCGGCTCCTCGCCGCAGGTCATCGTCGCGCGGCACGTTTCGGCGCCGCTCCGGCCCATCCGGGAATCACGCCCCGAGGTGCCGGCCGCGGCCGCCGCGGCCATCGAGCAGGCCCTCGCCAAGCGGCCGGCCCAGCGCCAGCGGGACGCGCGCGAGCTGGCCGACGCGCTTCAGGCGCCCGGCGGCTGGGACGAGGCCACCACCGAGGTCACGCCCGCGCCGGCACGGCGCCGGCGGGCCATCGCGCTCACCGTGGGCGCGGCCGCCGTGGCCGTCGCCGGCTTTCTGCTCGTGCGCCCGGCGCCGCGCGTGGCCGGCGCGCCGGTCGAGATCGTGGTGCTGCCGCTCGAGGGCGATACCGCGGCCGCCGCGGCTGGCGCTCCTCGCGCGCACGACCTGTTCGCCGAGCTCATCGACTGGATGCCCGGATTCCACGCGGCGGAGTCGGGCGCCGTCATGGGCGGGAAGCGCGGGTGGCAGGTCCTCCCGCTGGGGGAGCTGCTCGCCCGAACCCGACGGGCCGGCGGCCGTTACCTGGTGACCGGCAGCGTCACGCCGGGCAGCCCGGGCGCACGGGTCACCGTGGACCTGTTCAGCGCCGACAGCGGCGAACGCCTGGTGCATGCGACGGACAGCTCGGCGACCTCCGCGCTCGATGGGCCGGTGGGCCGCCTGGCCGCGGCGATGGTGGGCACCGTAGCGCGCCGCGAGAAGCGCGAGCTGGGCTCCGCCGCCGCCGTGCTCGCCGCCACCAACGTGCTGCCCGCGGTGGGGCACATGCTCCAAGGGCAGGCCAAGTTCTGGGCCAACGACCTGGACGGCGCGGCCGCCGAGCTGGCCGCGGCGGTGGACGCCGACTCGAGCTGCGGGCTCGCCTACCAGCGGCTGAGCGCGATTCACGGCTGGCGGCACGACTATCCGGCCGCGCTCGCCGCGGTCGAGGCGGGTCTCGCGCGGGGCAATCGGATCGCGCCTCGCTGGACCCAGCTGCTCCGGGCC
>DASSMN010000319.1:0-7070 GCA_035688885.1 Gemmatimonadales bacterium | reverse complement strand
GCCTCGGCGCATCGCTGAGCCATGGCCTCCATGTTCTCGCGCAGGTCGCGGGGGATGAGGCAGCGCTGGCGGTCGGCGCGGAGCCACGGGGCAAGATGGGGCGGGGCGCTCGCTCGCGCCGCGGAACCACAGGCCGCGGCGCTCGCCAGCAGCAGCACCGCAAGCAGCCTCCACCTCGGGGCTCCTCGGCGCCTACGCCGGCCGGGCCGGCTCAGGCCAGCGTGATGCCTTCCTTCAGTACCCATACCTTGGTCGCGAAGAACAGCCGGATCATGGCGGCATGATCATCGGCCGGTACCAGGATGACGAGCGAATCGCCATCGGTGCCACGGGTCGGCCGCACGTTCTGCTTGCGCCGCATGCGCCCGCGGAGCGGATCGAACCAGGCCGGCAGCCGGTCGCGCTCGTCACCCTTGACGACGTCCTTGGTCCGCTCGCCGGTGGGATCCGCCAGTGCCACCTGGCAGTACCAGCGGCTGCGCGCGTCGCCCTTGGTGGCTCGAGCAAAGGTGAGCGAGCGATCCGTCAGCTCGGCCCAGACCTTGAGGTTCGGCGTCGTGCGCGGGCGGACTTCGAGCCGACCGCCGCGCTCCTTGGGGATCCGCACCATGAAGGTCCACACGTTGCGGGTAGGAAAGTTGCCGTCGATGACCAGGTACGACTGCTCGGTGCCTGAGACGGCGTCGCCGGCGAACGTCCAGGTGGCGGGCCGCGACTCACCGGGCTCGACCGTCACCAGGTCCAGCTGGTAGCGCTTGCGCGAAACCATGGTCTGCCTCCGATAAGCGTCAACCGTCGCGCCAGTGATCTCGATCCGGGCGTCGGCGCGGATCGCCCGTGGAACCCTGCACACCGTCCAGTCGTCCCGCGGCACCATCCCGACTGGCCCGCACCGCTCGCTCGGAATCGCAACTCGGTCGACGCGGCATCCAGAAGGCCGTGGAAGGCCCTCGAGCACGAGGCCCTCGAGCACGAGGCCCTCGCGGCACCACTGCGCGAGAGCCGGCTGGCAAGATCGGGGTGATCGGAGGCGAGCGTCATGGACACCTCGGGTGTCGGGGCAAGGACCCGAACCAGCCGTCCACGTGCGTCCTCAAACATCCTCAGGTCCGCCCCTCGCGCGCAATACGCGTGCGGTGCCGCGGGCGCGCGGCGTCCTTCGAGGCATGACCGGCCACTCCATGACTCGGCGGGAGCTCATCCGAATGACCGGCGGTCTGCTCGCCACGCCGGTGCCGGCCCCCGGCGATCGCCTGCTCCCGGGCTGGCACGGGCTCGGCACCGGAGGCGAGCGCGACGGGGTGGTCGGGATGCCGGCCGCGTCGGGGCCGCGGCCACTCATCGTCATGTTGCACGGGGCCGGCGGCACCGGCCGGCGAGCGGCGCGCCTGCTGGCCCCCGCCGCCGACGAGGCAGGGTACATCGTCTTGGCGCCCGACTCGCGGGGTGCCACCTGGGATGCCATCACGGGCCCGTTCGGACCCGACGTGGCTTTCGTTTCTCAAGCGATAGCGCTGATCCTCGCCCGCTGTGAGGTCGACCCGGGCCGCGTGGCCCTGGCGGGGTTCTCCGACGGAGCCACCTACGCGCTCGCCCTCGGCCGAGCCAACGGCGATCGGTTTGGCCGCCTGTTGGCCTTTTCGCCGGGCTTTCTGATCCCCGCCCGGCCCATAGGCACGCCCGCCATCTTCATCGCCCACGGGCGTGGCGATGAGATCCTGCCCATTGATCGCTGTAGCCGCAAACTGGTGCCGGCGCTTCGCCGCCAGGGATATCGCGTGCGGTATCGGGAATTCGAAGGCCGTCACGAGCTCCCGGCGGCCGTTGCACGGGAGGCGCTGGCCTGGCTGGACGAACGCGGGACCGATGCCGATCCTGGGTGACGACCCGCAGGCGGCCCCGGCCGCTTCCCTGCGATTCGGTGCACCCGGCTCCGTGGCCCCATATCCCTTCCCTCCCCGCGATTCCCACCTCTCGACTCGTCGCGCCGCCTTGCCACTGGCCAACGTTTAGTACGTATTGAATGTATGAAACGTCCTGTGGGTCAGGACCGACCTCGCATCGGGAGCACCATGGATTCAGCCACCAGCCGCTTCACCGACCGCATGGGCCTCATCTTCGAGGCCGAGGGACAGCCTCCGATTGCCGGCCGAATCTTCGGATATCTGCTGGTGAGCGACGATCCTCGCTCCCTGGATCAGCTGGCCGGCGCCCTGGCGGTCAGTAAGGCCAGCGTCAGCACCAACGCCAGGCGGCTGGCGGAGATGGGCATGCTCGAGCGGGTCTGCCGGCCGGCCGACCGGCACGACTACTACCGGGTCGCGCCCGACCTGTTCAGCCGGACCATGGCGGAGCGGCTGCGGCGCTGGCAGCGCTTCACCCAGGCGGTCGGCGAGGCACGGCGCACCCTGCCCATTCGAAGCGAACGGGTGCGCGCGCGCCTCCGTGGTTACGAGAGTGCGTACGCGTACATCGTCGGAGAGATCGGCGAAGCGCTCGAGCGATGGGAGCACGCATCAGCTGGAGGCCGCCACAACGGCTGGCTGGCCCAGAACGGAGGTCGGCGGTGAGCCGCTCCGCCCGGAGGTCGGCGGTGGCCCGGCCGGCGAGGGGCCTCACGCCGCTGGGCCTCGTTCTCGCCGCCGCTTGCGTGGGCACCCCACGGGTGTCGGGCGTACCGGGCGCCTCGCCTGCGCCTCAGACCCCGTGGACGCCGCCTGCGGACGCCATGCGCAAGCTCGCGGCCGCCGACACGGCCGCCACGCCTTCGCTCCCGCCCGATCTGGGCGATCGAATCCGGCGCTTGACGCTTACCGAGATCGTGGACATCGGGCTGCGCAACAACCCCGGCACTCGGCTGGCCTGGGCCAACGCACAGGCTGCCGCGGCTACCTACGGCGCCGCCCGCGGCGAGTGGCTTCCGACGGTGGACGGCGACGTGACGGCCACCCGGCTCAAGACGGTCGCGAGTCAGGGTCGCACCGCGGTCGAGCAGTCGGTGCTCACACCCAGTGCGTCGCTGTCCTACCTGCTGTTCGACTTCGGCGGCCGGAGCGGTCGGGTCGAGAGCTCACGCCAGGATCTCCTCGCGGCCGGCTTCACCCACAATGCCGCCATTCAGGATGTGGTGCTGCAGATCCAGGTCGCATGCTTCCAGTACCTGGCGGCGCGCTCGCTGCTCGAGGCGCAGCACACCACGCTGGCCGAGGCGCAGGCGAACCTCGAGGCCGCGGAAGAGCGGCGTCGGGTCGGGCTCGCCACCATCGCCGACGTGCTGCAGGCTCGCACGGCGGCCAGCCAGGCGCAGCTCGACGTGCAGTCGACCGAAGGCAACCTGCAGACCACCCGTGGAGCCCTGGCTTTGTCGCTGGGGCTGCCCGCCAATCTGCCGTACGACGTGGATTCGACTGCGGCGGAGGTGCCGGTGGCGGCCCTGGCCGACAGCGTGGACGGGTTGATCGCGGCGGCGCTCCAGGGGCGGCCCGATCTGGCCGCTGCCCGCTCCCAGGCCGAGGCGGCCCGGGCCGGCATCGGCGAGGCGCGGTCGAATTTGCTGCCGTCGCTCAACCTGAGCGCCACCACTGGGCGCACCTACGCCACCACCATCCCGAACGGCGCCAACAGCTACAACGTCGGCGTGGGACTTTCGATCCCGCTGTTCAACGGGTTCTCGCGCCAGTACGATCTGCGCGCCGCCGAATTTCAGGCGGAGGCCGCCTCGGCCCGCAGCGAGACGCTGCGGCAGCAGGTGGTCTACCAGGTCTTCAGCGCATACTACGCGCTCCAGACCTCCACCCGCCGGGTGCGCACGGCGGACGACCTGGTGGCGAGCGCCCAGCAGTCCAGCGACGTGGCCCTGGCCCGGTACAAGGCCGGCGTGGGCACCGTGCTCGACCTGCTGGCCGCGCAGAGCGCGCTGGCGAGTGCCCGTGCCCAGCGGGTGGACGCGCGGCTCAACTGGAGCGTGTCGCTGGCCCAACTGGCCCACGATGCCGGCGTGCTCGATCCCAAGGGCGGAACCTCCCTCCATCTCACTTCCGACACCACGACGGTGCCATCCCGATGATCTCGCCCCGCTCGCGCCTGCTCGCCGTTCTCGGCCTCGCTGCGGCATCCGCCTGCGCCAAGAAGGACGCACCCAAGGCGCCGCCGGTGCCGGTCACCGTCGCCACCGCCGAGACCCGCGCCGTGCCGTACGAGCTGGCGGCCACGGGCACCGTCGAGCCGATCCAGACCGTCGCGGTCCTCCCGCAGGTGAGCGGTCCGATCCTGCGGATCGCGTTCCGTGAGGGCCAGGACGTGAAGAAAGGCCAGGTGCTGTTCGAGCTCGACCCGCGCCCGTTCCAGGCCGCCGTCAAGCAGGCGGAGGGCATCCTGGCGCGCGACCGCGCCACCGCCAGCAATGCTCAGGAGCAGGCCAAACGCTACTCCGCGCTGGCGGCCAAGGAATACGTCACCGCCGAGCAGAACGACGCTGCGCGCAGCGACGCCCTGGCGGCGAGCGCGACGGTGGCCGCGAGTCAGGCGGCCGCCGACCAGGCGCAGCTGAACCTGCAGTACGCCACCATTCGGGCGCCCATCTCGGGCCGGACCGGGAGCCTCCGGGTGCGGGAGGGCAACCTGGTCCGCTCGACCGACACGTCGCCGCTGGTCACCATCAACCAGATTCAGCCGATTCTGGTGCGCTTCGCCGTGCCCGCGAGCAACCTGGGCGCCATCCAGAAGTATCGGGCCGACCGGATGACGGTCTTCGCCTCGCCCACGGGCGGGGGCTCGGAGAGCCAGGGGACGCTCGCGTTCGTGGACAACGCGGTGGACACCTCGACCGGCACCATCCTGCTCAAGGGCAGCTTTCCCAACACCGACGGCGCGCTCTGGCCGGGGGAGTTCGTCAACGTGCGGCTCAGGCTGTACGTGGATCAGCACGCGCTGGTGGTGCCGGCGTCGGCGGTAGTGACGGGGCAGCAGGGGAGCATCGTCTTCATGGTGCAGCCGGACAGCTCGGCGGCGACCAGGAAGGTCACGGTGGATCGGACGGCCGGCAACGTCGCGATCGTGGGTGGGGACATCAAGCCGGGCGACCGGGTCGTGACCGACGGCCAGCTCCGGCTCCGTCAGGGCGCGAAGGTGCAGATCAAGTCGCAGGGCGACAGCGCCCGGACGAGGCAGGGGGAACCATGAACTTCACGGGGCTCTTCATCCGTCGTCCGGTCATGACCACGCTGGTCATGGCCGGCATTCTGATTTTCGGCCTGGTGGCGTACCGCCAGCTGCCGGTGAGCGATTTGCCGGCGGTGGACTATCCCACCATCTCGGTGAATGCCAACCTCTCCGGGGCCAGCCCGGAGACGATGGCCTCCGCGGTGGCGACCCCGCTCGAGAAGCAGTTCTCCACCATCCCCGGCATCACCGCGATGACCTCCACCAGCGGCCAGGGGACCAGCCAGATCACCCTGCAGTTCGACCTCAGCCGCAACATCGACGCGGCCGCGCAGGACGTCCAGGCGGCGATCTCGCAGGCGCAGCGCCAGCTCCCGCAGGACATGCTGCCGCCGAGCTTCCGGAAGGTGGACCCCTCGTCGTCGCCCATCCTGTACTATGCGGCGCGCTCGTCCACCATGCCGCTGTCGCAGCTCGACCAGTATGCCGAGACCTTTCTGGCGCAGCGACTGTCCACGGTGGACGGGGTGGCCCAGGTGCAGGTCTACGGCTCGCAGAAGTACGCGGTGAGGATCCAGCTCGACCCGCAGCAGCTCTCCGCCCGCAGCATCGGCATCGACGAGGTGGCCACCGCGGTGCAGAATGGCAACGTCAACGTGCCGACCGGCATTCTCTGGGGCACCGACAAGGCCTACGCGGTCGAGAGCCAGGGCCAGCTCACCAACGCGGCGGGGTTCGCCAACCTGGTCGTGGCCTACCGCGATGGTGCGCCGGTTCGGCTCGGCGACCTGGGCAAGGTGGTCGACAGCGTGCAGGACACCAAGCAGGCGAGCTGGTTCAACGGCCAGCGCGCCATCGTGCTCGCCATCCAGCGGCAGCCCGGCACCAACACCGTCCAGGTGGCGCAGCGGGTGCGCGACGAGGTCGACCAGCTTCGGCCGCAGATCCCGCCGGCGGTGGAGCTGGCCACGCTCTATGACCGGTCGCAGACCGTGAAGGCCTCGGTGGCCGACGTGAAGTTCACGCTGTTCCTCGCGCTCTGCCTGGTGGTCCTGGTCATCTTCCTGTTCCTCAGGAACATCCGGGCCACCGCCATTCCGGCCCTGGCTTTACCCATGTCGCTGGTCGGCACCTTTGCCGTCATGTACCTGCTGGGCTACAGCCTCGACAACCTCTCGCTCATGGCGCTCACCCTGGCCGTCGGCTTCGTGGTGGACGACGCCATCGTGGTGCTCGAGAACGTGGTGCGCCACATGGAGCATGGCGAGTCGGTGTGGGAGGCCGCCCTGAACGGGAGCCGCGAGATCAGCTTCACCGTCCTGTCGATGACGCTGTCGCTGGTGGCGGTATTCATCCCGGTGCTGCTCCTCGGCGGGCTCATCGGCCGGCTGTTCCGGGAATTCGCGGTCACCATCGCGGTCGCGATCCTGGTCTCCGGGTTCGTCTCCCTGACGCTCACGCCGATGCTGTGCAGCCGGTGGCTCCGGCCCGAGGCGCGGAATGCGAGCCACGGCCGCTGGTACCGGGCCACGGAACGGGCCTGGGAGCGGTCGCTCGCGGCCTACGAGCGGAGCCTCGGGTGGGTCATGGGCCATCGGCCGCTGGCCCTGCTGTTCAGCCTGGCCATCCTCATCGGTACGCTCGTGCTGGGGCGCATGGTGCCCAAGGGCTTCATTCCCAGCGAAGACACCGGCCAGCTCAGCGGGACCACCGAGACCGCGGAGGGCACCAGCTACGACGCCATGGTCCAGCACCAGCGAGCCGCCGCGGCCATCGTGCAGGAAGATCCCAACGTCGAGGGTTTCATGTCCTCGGTGGGCGCGGGCGGCCGCAGCAATTCGGTGAACCAGGGCCGCCTGTTCATTCACCTGAAGGACCGGGCCGACCGTCCGCTCGACGCGGACGCGGTG
>DASSMN010000264.1:0-2951 GCA_035688885.1 Gemmatimonadales bacterium | reverse complement strand
AGATCGCGGCCAGGGGTGGCCTCGAGGGCGCTACCTACGCCTGGGGTGAGGAGTTCATGCCCGGCGGACGCTTTATGGCCAACACCTGGCAGGGGGAGTTCCCCTGGCAGAACCGGGTCGAGGACGGATGGGAGGGCACGTCGCCCGTCGGGGCGTTCCCGGAGAACGGGTACGGCCTTCTCGACATGATCGGGAACGTCTGGGAGTGGACCACCGACTGGTACCGCCCGGGGCATCCCCGTGAAGTGTCGGCCCCCTGCTGCGCGGGGCATGGAGCGCGTCCGAGCGGCGAGGTCGATAGCTACGATCCGGCCCTGCCCGACATCCGCATTCCGCGCAAGGTGATCAAGGGCGGATCTCATCTCTGCGCGCCGAATTACTGCCGGCGGTACCGGCCGGCGGCCCGCTTCCCCGAGCCGGTGGACACCTCCGCCTCTCACCTGGGCTTCCGCTGCGTGATGCGGCACCCCGAGGGGGCGACGGAGCCTGCGCCCCCCGCGTGAGTCGCCGCCGTGTCCGCCACACCCGTCACCATCATCAGCGGCTACCTGGGGGCCGGTAAGACGACCCTGGTGAACTCGCTGCTGTCGCGCTGCACCGGGCGGCAGCTCGCGGTGGTGGTCAATGATTTCGGCAGCATTCCGATCGACCCTTCGCTCATGGTCGGGACCGACGCCTTGTCGGTGTCCCACGGGTGCGCCTGCTGCACCCGGGCGGCCGACCTGGTTCTCGCCCTGGGTGGGCTGCTCGCGCGCCGCCCGGCACCGGAACAGGTGCTGATCGAGGCCAGCGGCGTATCCGACCCGCGGCGCATCGCCGAAACCATCGTGCTGCACGGTCTCCGACTTCATGGGATCGTGGCGCTGGCCGACGCCGAGGCGGTGCGCAGCCATGGGGAAGATCACATGGTCGGTCCATGGGTCCGTCACCAGCTCGAGTCGGCCGACCTGATCGTGCTCAACAAGACCGACCTGGTCTCCGGGGCGGAGCGCGCATCGGTCCGGCACTGGATCTCCGAGGTGTCGTCCGACGCCCATGTCGTGGAGACCTCGCTCGGTCGGGTGCCGCGCTCGCTCGTGTTGGCCGGGCCTGACGCCGACGAGCCCGCGGTGACGCAGCGCCGGGCGCCCCAGGGGCGGCCCGCCCACCCGGAGTTCGGCTCGTGGGGATGCACGCTCCCCGCGGCCCTCGACGGCGCCGCCTTCCGCTGGTGGGCGGCCAGCCTGCCGGCGCCGATCCTCCGGGGCAAAGGGGTGCTTTTCCTGGAGGAGGACCCCGGTCGAAGGTACGTCTTCCAGCTCGTCGGGGGACGGTGGTCGCTGGAGGCAGCCGAGCCGTGGGAGCAGGAGGCTCGCCGAAGCACGATCACCCTCATCGGGCGGGCGTCGGACATCGACGAACGCTGGCTCGACATGACCATCGCGCGCTGCGTGGCCGGCCAGGCCCGCCGCGGGGCCTGAGGAGGGCCATCATGCGCAACTATCTGACGGAGTTCCTGGGCACCTTCTTCCTGGTCCTCACCGTCGGACTGACCGTCCTCAACGGATCGCCGCTCGCACCGCTCGCGATTGGATCGTCGCTCATGATCATGGTCTACATGGGAGGGCACGTGTCGGGCGGGCACTACAACCCGGCGGTTTCGCTCGCCGTGCTGCTTCGGGGGAAGATGGCCTCGGCCCAGGAGTTCGTGGGGTACGTGGTGAGCCAGGTGCTGGGCGCCGTGGCGGCCGCTCTGGTGGTGTACAGCGTGACCGGCAAGACCTTCGCGCCGGCACCCGCGGAGACCGCCTCGACCATGGCGGCGCTTATGATCGAGCTGCTCTTCACCTTCGCGCTCGCGCTGGTGGTGCTCAACTCACGCGGCGTCCGCCAAGACGCACGGGAACTCATTCTATGGGATCGCCATCGGCTTCACCATCGTGGTAGCGGCGGCGGCCGGCGGCCCGATCTCGGGCGGTGCCTTCAATCCGGCGGTCGGCACCGGCGCCATTCTGGTGAATGCCGCGCTCGGCGGCGGCACCTGGGCCCATCTCTGGCTCTACCTGGTGGGACCGCTCGCGGGCGGCGCCATCGCCGCCGCGATCTTCGGACTGCAGGAGCGGGAGCCCGTGCAGCTGCACGCCGAGCCGAGTCGCACGCCGGAGAGCCGACCGGCATAGCGGGCGGTCGGGACGCGGCTCAACCGGCCGCGTCCCCGCCGCGCGTCCTCGCAGTCCCTCCGCAGCACCTGTCCATCGGCCACGCATAGTTGTGCCGTGGCTTCATTCGCCTCCGAGACATTCACGATCTATTGGGCGGGGACCGACAGCGGCCCCTGCCGGTCGCAGACGAAGTAAGCCAGGAAGCGCACCGGCCGATCGGCGCTCGCGTTGGCGGAGACGCGGTGCACCGCGTCGGGCGCTTCGTAGAAGGTTTGCCCTGCGCGATACACCGCCGCCGGCTCGGCACCCGACTGGGTCCGGTACTCGCCCTCGATCACGTACCCGATGACGGGGCAGGGGTGGCGGTGCGGCGTCGAGCTCTGGCCGGGGCCGTAGGTCACCTCGACGAGGGTGGCCTCGAGTCGATGCCCGTCGAGTGGAGGCAGCGCCTGGGTCAGGGCCACCCGGGCCGGGGAATGCGAGGTCGTGTCCTGGGCGGCGGCCTCCCGTGTCGGGGGCAGCGTGGCGGCGGCCAGAAGCAGCACGAGGCCGGCGTGGTGCATGCGGGTCATCGTTCCTCCTTGGGTTGCCTCACGCTAGCATCAAAGTGTCCTAGCGCCTAGGCGGATGGACAGTGGTGCGTCACCTGGAATGGAGTGGGGCTTCGCGGTCGTCGATGCCGAGGCAATCCGTCGTAAGAGAGCTGGGGATCGCGCTGGAGGAGGCTCGGGGGCGCGACCGACGCCCGCGTCACGTTGACGACCGCCCGTTCGGACTGTATCTCATCCGGGTGCCAGTCCCGCCCGAGAC
>DASSMN010000011.1:0-5472 GCA_035688885.1 Gemmatimonadales bacterium | reverse complement strand
ACGGCTGGACCGTGCAGTCGGTCTCGGTGGCGCAGGAGCACATGGCCACCGCCGTCATCCGGCGGCTGCTCGGCTGGCTGCTCGGCGTGTACCAGCCCGCGGCGGGCGCACCGCGGATCGTGGTGGCGACGCCGCCGGGCGAGGGTCACGAGCTCGGCGCGCTGATGGTCGCGGTGAGCGCGGCGGCCGAGGGGTGGCGGGTGACCTATTTGGGACCGGACCTGCCGCCCGCGGACCTCCTGGCCGCCGCCCGGCAGACGTCGGCGAACGCCGTCGGTCTCAGCCTGATCCACCGGGGTGACCCGTCCCGCAGCGCCGCCGTCGTGCGGGAGCTTCGGGCGGGCCTGCCGCCGGAGGTGAGCCTGCTGGTAGGCGGCGCGGGGGCTCTCGATCTCCGCGCCGAGGCGGAGGCCATGGGCGTAGAGGTGCTCGCGTCGCTGCCGCAGGCGCGGGCAGTGTTGCAGCGGATCGCGGCGCCTGCTTGACGGCCTCCGCCAAGGCCCGTAGATAGGCCTTACTCATGGCGCCAATTCCCGACGACTATCCCGCTACGCTCGAGATCGACTACCCCGACGGGGCGCGCGACTGGTTCACCGTGCTGCTCCGCCCGATCCTGGTAGCTCCGATCGCCGTCGTGCTCGCGCTGGTCTCGGGCTCGGCGGCCCACAGCCGCGGTGCGTGGTCCGGCGCCGCGGGCGGCATTCTGTTCCTGGCGACCGTCGTGATGCTGGTGTTCCGGCAGAAGTACCCCGGCTGGTGGTTCGACTGGAACCTGAACCTCACCGCCTTCGGGCTGAGGGTGGCTGCCTACCTGGCCCTGCTGCGCGACGAGTATCCCTCGACCGATGAGGAGCAGGCCGTCCACGTCGCCATCGCGTACCCGGACGCGCCGGTCGAGCTCAACCGGTGGCTGCCGCTGATCAAGTGGCTGCTGGCGATTCCCCACCTGATCGTCCTCGCGGTGCTCGGCGTGGCGGCGGTGGTGTGCGTGGTGATCGCGTGGTTCGCGATCCTGGTCACGGGGAGCTATCCGCGCGGCATGTTCGATTTCGTCGTGGGCGTGATGCGGTGGTATCTGCGCGTGGCGGCCTACGCCTTTCTCCTCACTACCGATCGGTATCCGCCGTTCCGTCTGGCGGCGTAAGGCGGCTCGACTGCCGTTCCGCTGCCGGAGTAGGACAGCCCGACCGCGTCTTATCACGGTGCCCGAGTCTTAGCCGACCCCGTGGTGGGCCGAACACCCAGGCCCGCCGGCATGCTCGAGCGGGTCGCTGGCCAAACGCCGCCCCGACCCCCATCTTCCGCTCACCTCCACCCGCCGAACACCATGCCCGAGCTGCTCGACCGCCTCCAGTCCGCCCTGGCGGACCGCTATCGCCTTGAGCGTGAGCTGGGCGCCGGCGGCATGGCGACCGTCTACCTGGCGCACGACCTCCGCCACGGCCGGCGGGTGGCGCTCAAGCTGCTCAAGCCCGAGCTCGCCGCGGTCATCGGGGCCGAACGGTTTCTGGGAGAGATCCGGACCACCGCCAACCTGCAGCACCCGCACATCCTGCCGCTGTTCGACTCAGGCGCGGCCGATTCCTTCCTCTATTACGTGATGCCCTACGTCGAGGGGGAATCGCTGCGCGCTCGGCTCAGCCGAGAGAAGCAGCTCCCCATTGGCGAGGCGGTGCGGCTGGGCAGCGAAGTCGCGTCGGCGCTCGACTACGCGCACCGGCACGGCGTCATCCACCGCGACATCAAGCCCGAGAACATCCTGCTGCACGAGGGCACGGCACTGGTGGCCGACTTCGGCATCGCGCTGGCGGTGAGCAGCGCGGGCCGGAACCGGCTGACCGAGACCGGGCTCTCGATTGGGACGCCGCAGTACATGAGTCCCGAGCAGGCCATGGGCGACCGGGACCTCGATGCCCGCAGCGACATCTACTCGCTGGGCGCCGTGCTCTACGAGATGCTGGTGGGCGACCCACCCTTCCTGGGCTCGACCGCGCAGGCCATCGTGGCCAAGGTGATCACCGAGCGGCCGACCCCGATCACCGCGGCGCGCGACACGGTGCCGCCCGCGCTGGCCGCGACCGTGCATCGTGCGCTCGCCAAGCTGCCGGCCGACCGGTTCAGTACGGCGGCGGAGCTGGGTGAGGCGCTGGCCGGGCGCGGCACGACGGCAATTTCGGGCGCGACCGCCGTGATCGAGCCGCAGCCGCGACCCACGGCGCGCCGGTGGGTTCCGCTCGCAGGTTGGGCGCTGTTCGCGATCGCCGCCGCGGGCCTGGCCGTGCTCGCGTCACGGCAGCCGTCGCTCGGACCGGATCGCGCGCCGGTCCGGTTCTCCGTCGAGCTCGACTCGACGGCGCAGCTCATGCCCGGCGATCCCGCTCCGGCCATCTCGTCCGACGGCCGGCGCATCCTGATCCAGGGGGTCCGCGATAATCACCGCGTCGTCCTGGTGCGCGACCTGGCGCGCAACGAGATCGTGACGGTGCCGGGGAGCGAGGACGGCTACCATCCGTTCTTGTCGCCGGATGGCGAGTGGATCGCGTTCGCGTCCGAGGGCAAGTTGCGCAAGGTGCGGGCGGAGGGCGGCTCGCCGATCGCGCTCGCGCCCTCGTTCTGGGGTGGCGGCACCTGGGGCCCGGACGGCACCATCGTCTACACCGAGAGCTACAACGGCGGGCTCTGGCGGGTGAACGCCGGCGGCGGCGAGCCCACGCGGCTTACGACCCCCGACTCGGCGGCCGGCGAGCTGGCCCATTGGTGGCCGAACATGTTGCCCGACGGTCACCACCTGATCTTCACCAACTTCTCTACCCCGATCGAGCGAGCCAAGATCGAGCTGCTCGACCTTCGGACCGGCGCGCGCACGGTGCTCGTGCGCGGCGGGGTCGGCGGGGCCTATGCCGCCTCCGGACACCTGGTCTATGGCGCGGGGGACGCGCTGCTGGCCGTGCCGTTCGACCTCAAGCGCCTGCGCGTCACCGGCGAGGCGGTCCCGGTCGTGACCGACGTCGCGCTGGCGCCGTCGAACGGTGAACCGGCGTTCAGTATTTCGTCGTCGGGGGACCTGGCCTACGTCCGCGCATCGGTGATCAATGCGCCCACCGTGGTGGAATGGGTCTCCCGGGACGGCCGCGCGCAACCGCTGCTCACGCAGCCCGGGCGGTACGCCTCGCCGGCGATCTCGCCCGACGGGCGCCGGGTGGCGCTCACGGTCACCGCCAGGGATGGCCACCGGGACGTGTGGGCCTACGAGCCCGCCCGCGACATCCTCACCCGGATCACCTCCGGCGATGCCGCGGAGTTTAACCCGCTGTGGACCCGCGACGGCCGGCGTCTGATCTATTCGTCCGAGCGCCCGATCTTCGACCTGTTCACCCGAGCGGAGGGCGCGGGCACCCCCGAGTCCGCGCTGGTGGTGAGCCGGGCGGACAAGTACGCCGGCTCGCTGTCGCCGGACGGCACCCGGCTGCTCTACAACGTGAGCGGAAAGACCGCCGAGGAAATCTGGTCGGTCGGACTGAACGGCCATGGCGCACCCGCTCCGCTGCTCCAGGGCCGCTTCAACCTCCGTCATGCCTCGGTGTCCCCGGCCGGCGAGTGGCTGGCGTTCGAGTCCGACGAGTCCGGCGGCCGCTCGGAGATCTACCTGCAATCGTATCCGGATCTCGCCCGCGACCGGCACCAGGTCTCGACCAAGGGCGGGTACGAGCCACGGTGGACCCGCGGGGGACGGGAGCTGGTGTACCGGACCAGCGACAGCCTGTTCGCGGTCACGGTGGATCCCAGGACAGGCGAGACCGGGCGGCCCACGCCACTGTTCGCTTATCAGTACCGGCCCGAGGGGCAATCGTGGAGCTATGACGTCGCGGCGGACGGCAGCCGGTTCCTCATGGTCAAGCTGCCGGCCCAGTCGGCGCCGCGGCGGGTGGAGGTGGTGTTGAACTGGTTCAGCGAGCTGAAAGGCGGAACAGCGCGATGAGCTGACGGGATCGCCCCCGCCCTACCCCTCCACGTACGCCGGATGCACCGGCTGGTACATCGCGGCGCGCAGGTGTCCTTCGAGATCCTCCGGCAGCTCCCGCGTCGCCAGCCCTTCCGCGACGGCCACCCGCGCCACCGCCACGGCAACCCGAAGCGACACCTCGCGGATCCGCTCGATCGGCGGGAACAGCGCGCCGGTCGCGAGCAGGGCTTCGTCGGCCAGGCCGGCGAGCGCCTGGGCCGCCGCCAGGAACATCCCTTCCGTCACCCGCCGCGCACCCGACGTCACCACCGCGAGGCCGAGCCCGGGAAACACGTAGGCGTTGTTGGTCTGCGACGGCGCGAACCAGCGGCCGTCCAGCTCGACCGGCACACAGGGACTGCCGCTCGAGAACAGCACCCGCCCGCCGGTCCAGCGGTACGCCTGCTCCGCCGAGCACTCGGCGTGCGAGGTGGGGTTCGACAGCGCGAACACCGCCGGGCGCGGGTTCACCTCCGCCATCGCCTCGAGCACCCCGCGCGTGAACAGGTTGGGCTGGCCCGAGACCCCGATCAGTGCCGTCGGCCGAAGGGCGCGCACCGCTTCGACAAGCCCGGCCACCGGCGGGTGCGCGAGCGCGTAGCGCCGGCTGGTCTCGCTGAGTCCCGCCCCGCCGGCGCCGGCCACGACCAGCCCGCGCTGGTCGAACATCGCGATCCGCCCGCGCGCCTCTGGCTCGGTCAAACCCGCCTGCCGGAGCGCCGTGACCACCAGATCGGCGATCCCGCCCGCGGCCGCGCCGGCCCCCAGGAACAGCAGGCGCTCGTCGGTCAGCCGCCGCCCAGTAGCGCGACCCACCACCAGCAGTGCCGCGAGCGCGGCCGCCGCCGTGCCCTGGATGTCGTCGTTGAACACGCAGGCGCGCTCGCGGTACCGCGCCAGCAGGTCGACGGCGTTCGCGGTGCCAAAATCCTCGAACTGCACCAGCGCCCCGGGAAACACTTCGTCCACGGCGCCCATCAGCTCGTCCACCAGCTCGGTGTAGCCGTGGCCGCGGAGCCGCGGCTGCAGCAGCCCGGTGTAGAGGGGGTCCTGGAGCAGCGCGGGGTTGTCGGTGCCCACGTCGAGCATCACGGGCAGGCACAGCGACGGCCGCACGCCGCCGCAGGCGGTGTACAGCGCCAGCTTGCCGATCGGGATCCCCATGCCATAGGCGCCGAGGTCGCCGAGGCCGAGGATACGCTCGCCGTCGGTGACGACGATGACGCCGACGCCGGGCTCGGGCCAGTTCCGGAGCACCTCGCGGACCCGGCCGCGATCGGCGGCGGAGATGTAGAGCCCGCGTGGCCGGCGATAGATGTGGCCGAACCGGGCGCACGCCTCCCCCACCGTCGGGGTGTAGATGATGGGCATGATCTCGGCCAGGTGGTCCACCACGGCGCGGTAGAACAGGGTCTCGTTCCGGTCCTGCAGCGCCACCATGAAGACGTAGCGCTGGAGGTCGGAGGTGA
>DASSMN010000017.1:0-21648 GCA_035688885.1 Gemmatimonadales bacterium | reverse complement strand
GGACCCACCTCGTCGGCGCCGACGGCGCCGACTCGGCCGTCCGGCGGGCGCTCGGGCTCCCCTCCCCCCGGGAATACTTCGCGGCGGAGTACAATGTGCCCGGCATCCGGCTCGAGCCGCTCCGGGTGGAGTGCGATCCGGCCCAGCTGGCCAACGGGTACTTCTGGATCTTTCCGCACGCCCGGTACACCTCGCTTGGGGCCGTTGCGCCCAAGCACCTGGTCGCGCCCTCGGCCCTGCGGCGATACCTGGATCGACGGCTCGGCGAGCTCGGCGTCGGGCCGGGAAGCGCCCCTTTCGAGGGCGCGACCATCGAGGTCGAGTATCGCGGGTGCCATTTCCCGGGCGGCGTGCATCTGGCGGGAGATGCGGCGGGCGTTGTGTCGTCGCTCACCGCCGAGGGCATTTACGCGGCGATCGTCACCGGGGAGGAAGTAGCGCGGCGGATTCTCGATCCGGCTGCGCCGACACCCAAGACCGCGAGCTGGCTTCGTACCAAGCGGCGTCACGATGCGCTGGCCCGGTGGCTGGCGCGGTCGGGCCCGCGCCGCTGGACGCTGGGCGCGCTGGCCCGGCTGGCCGCGCAACCCGCACTCCGACGGCCGCTGGCGACGTGGTTTCTTCGTCCGTGAGCGCGCTCCGCGAGCGGTTCACGGCTCTGCTCCGCCGCCTCGGAGCGACCCGGGACGGCACCGCCCTCCACGATGCGCTCCTCGCCGCATGGTCCGCGCCCGAGCGCAGCTATCACGACCTCCGACACCTCGAAGATTGCCTCGCCCAGCTCGACCGCGCCGAGGCCGACCCGGCGACGCGCGACCTGGTCGAAGCCGCGCTCTGGTTCCACGACGCGGTGTACAACCCCCGAGCGAGCGACAACGAGGAACGGAGCGCCGCCTGGTCGGAGGAAGCGCTGACCGCAGCCGGCGTCCGGCCCGAACAAGCGGGGCGGGTGGCCGGTTTGGTGCGCCTCACGGCGGCCCACGGTCCGGCTCCCGACCTCGCCGGCCGGCTCATCTGCGACATCGACCTGTCCATTCTCGGCCGCCCGGTCGAGCTGTTCGAGAGCTATCAGCGTAGAGTACGGGCTGAATACGCCTGGCTGCCGGAACCCGAATGGCGCGCGGGCCGCGCCACGATACTGGAACACCTGCTGCGCCGCGATCCCCTGTTCCAGACCCCGTCATTCCAGCGCCGGTACGAGCCGCAGGCGCGCGCCAACCTCCGTCGCGCGCTGGGTGCGCTCGGACCGGCCGACTAGCCCGGCGCTGGCCGTGTCCGGCGGCTCCAGCGTTA
Organism: Gemmatimonadales bacterium; assembly: GCA_035688885.1. GTDB lineage: Bacteria > Gemmatimonadota > Gemmatimonadetes > Gemmatimonadales > GWC2-71-9 > CAVVWJ01. Next base: position 20,355 of record DASSMN010000017.1, on the reverse strand, counting down.
TCTTGAGACATGCCAAACCGGACGCTGTTCCTCGCCGCCCTGTTGATCGCGGCCTGCGGACATCCGGCCGAGCGCGGCCGGGCCGCCTGTGGGCTCGCCGCGCTGGCCGGGCCGACGGCCCTGCTCACCCAGTTTAGTGTGCCCCGCCAGACCCTCGGCGCGCCGCCGCGCACGCTCCCCGAGCGGCTGGTCACGCGGGTCGTTGCCGGCCCGGCGCTTCCCTCGATCGTCGGCCGGACCGATTCGGCGCTGGTCATCGGCGTGGACGGTAGCGTGCCCCCGACGATCAAGCCCGGCTACGGCGTGCTGGTGCTCGACACGAGCGAGCGCGCACGGGGCGTCATGCTGTACGAGGGCACCCCGGTCGAGGGCGCCCCGCAGATCGGCACCGTGACCGTCGGCTCGGCCACCCTGCCCCTCATCGGGATCCAGGTGGATCCGGCGCGTATCGAAGATCCGCACTGTCCGTTCTTTCCGGATTCGGTGCTGCCGTGAGCGCGCCGCGCATCGGCGTGAGCGGCGTCGTGCGCCAGTGGGACGGGAACGAGCGCACCGGCGTCAACGCCGCCTACGTGCGCTCGGTGCTGGCGGCGGGGGGCGTACCCGTGATCCTCTCGCCGGTGCTGGGCCCGTCCTACGCCGCCCGTGCGATGGACGGCCTCGACGGCCTGCTGCTCAGCGGCGGCGAGGACATTCACCCTGCGCTCTACGGCGCGGAGCTGTCTCCCCACTGCTACCCGCCCAGCCGGGAGCGCGACTTGTTCGAGCTGGCGCTCTTCGCCGCCGCCCGCCAGCGCGAGCTGCCGGTGCTCGGAATCTGCCGCGGTATTCAGCTGGTGAACGTGGGGATGGGTGGCACACTGTATCAGCATCTTCCGACCGAGCGACCCAGCGAGATCGCGCACGATGCGGGCAGCGCGCGCGATGCCCGCACTCACGGGGTCCGATTGGCCGCGGGCAGCCGTGCGGCGCAGGCGCTTGGCGCCACCGAGCTCCGGGTGAACTCCTTCCATCATCAGGCCGTGGATCGTCTGGCGCCGGGACTCGTCGCGACGGGATGGAGCGACGATGGCGTGATCGAGGCTGCCGAAGGGCCGGGCGATGGGCCCTGGCTGCTCACCGTCCAATGGCACCCGGAGGAGATGCATGCCGAGGTGAAGGCACCCGAGCGCGGGTTGTTCCGGGCGCTGGTGGAGGCCAGCGCCTGCGCGGACTCGGCGCGGCGCGGTTAGGTCGCGTCTCTTCCCAGTTGCCGCAGCACGCGATCGGCGGTCTGAACGGTGGGAAACAGCAGCCGGTCGCTCACCCCGTTGAGCGCGCTGCGCAGCGAGGGAAACCGCTCCGCGGCAGTCCGCAGCACCGTGACCAGCCCGTACTCGCCGGCGAGGGCGTGGTCTGATGCCATCCCGAATCCGCGACGCCCCAGCGCATCGTAGTAGGTGACGTCCGGCCCCGCTTTCCGCAGATGGCGGGCGGCGATATAATCGGGAAAGAGACCGGCCAGCCAGAGGGCATAGTTGCCCAGGTGCACCATCACGCGGAAGCGGCGCTCGCCGTTGCTCGACTCGAGATCCGTCAGGATGTCCACCAGGTAGCGGTGCTGATGGTCGTCGTGCCAGTCGATCCGCCAGGCGCGGTCCCGCTGGCCGAAGTCCAGCAGCAGCGCCGCCAGATAATCCGCCAGCTCCCGGTCGTCCACGCCGGCTCGCTTGAGCGACTGGCGTACCACGACATAGAGGAACAGCGCTTCGGAGGGCACCAGCATCGTGCGTACGGTCAGGAGCCGCTCGAGCAGATCGGGCGCATCCAGCAGCGGATCCGGTCCCTCGGCCGCGAGGCGGCGCTCCAGGTAGGCGCGTCGGTGCGCGGAGCCGCGGCTCAGCAGCAGCAGCACCAGCTGCAGATCGGCCGCGGTCAGGCGCCCCCGCGTATTCGCCCGAATCATGGTGACCCCTCCTTCCGCCAATCTCGCTGCCAGCGCCACGACCGACGACCTGGCCCTGCTCCGTCAGGTGACCGCGTTCGGTCAGGAGCTGGCCGGCACCCTACGCCGCGCATCGGTCATCGATCTCCTGCTGAAGCATATCCGGGAAAGCCTCGCCCCCACTGAGATTGCGCTGAGCCTGTTTCACCGGGACGCCGACGCCCAGGACTTCGTGCACGCGTGGCCCGCCGGCCGTCCCGATCGCCGCCCCGTGCTCCAATTGGTTGAACGCCTGGGTCCGCTGGTGCTGCCGGAGGGCCTCGATCCCCTCGCCGCGCAAGGCGACCTGCCGCCGCAGCCGGATGGCGGGGGCTCCTGGCTCCTGGCCCCGTTTGTCGCGCGCGGCCGGGTGACCGGCGCCGTGGCCATCCGGGGCGAGTCCGGACGGTTCGGCTCCGCCTCGCTCAGGCTGCTCGAGGGTCTGGTCGCGCAGGCCAGCATTGCGCTCGAGAGCGCCCGCCTGGTGGATCTCCACGACGACGGCCGCCGGTCCTGGCAGGAAGTGGTCGATGCCATCTCCCCCGCCCTCTGCATCGTGGATCGCGGTGGCCGAATTCGCCGGGCCAACCGCGCCTTCGCCGATCTGGTGAATGCCCCGCCCGCGAGTCTTATCGGCCGGCCCTGGCAGGCCTTCGTGCCGCCCGAGTGGGCGTCCGACCTGCAGCGGGCATTGGACCAGCAAGGAGCGGGCCGGGAAGTGGAGCTTCGTACCGGCGAGCAGACCTATGCGGTTACCGCGGTACCGATTAACCCCACCGACCGCTCCACCCTGGTGCTCCTGTTCGATGATCAAACGGAGCGGCGCCGGTTGCAAGACCAGCTCATCCAGTCGGAAAAGATGTCCGCCATCGGCCAGCTGATCGCCGGCATCGCCCACGACCTCAACAATCCCCTGGCCTCCGTGGTCGGGTTCGCCGACTTTCTGGGTGAGGTCCCCAGTGTCCCGCCTGCGCTCCGCGAGCCCCTCACGGTCATCCAGGAGGAGGCCGAGCGGGCCTCGAACATCGTGAAGAACCTGCTGAGCTTCGCGCGCAAGCAGGAGCATCAGCGCCGGCCGACCGCGCTCCGCCCCCTGCTCGATGCGACGTTCGTGCTGCTGCGCAACCAGCTCATGGCTCATCGGGTGGAAGCCTCGATCGAGGTCGAGGACGAGCTGCCGATGCCCGACATCGATCCCAACCAGATCCAGCAGGTGTTCGTCAACCTCATCAACAACGCCGCCCAGGCCATCGCGAGCACCGGCCGTCCCGGCCGGGTGGTGGTGCGAGCGCGGCGCTGGCTCGACGGTGTAGCCATCGACGTGGTGGATAACGGCCCCGGCATGTCGGAGGCGCTCGCCGCTCAGGTGTTCGAGCCCTTCTTCACCACCAAGCCCGAGGGTGAGGGCACCGGGCTGGGCCTCTCCATCAGCCAAGGCATCGTGCGCGAGCACGGCGGCCGGATCATGCTCGCGACCGAGGAAGGCCGAGGGTCGGCGTTCACCGTGCAGCTGCCCCTGGCCACCCGCCAGCCGACGCCGGCACCCGCGGCGGGGACCGGTACTCCAACCAAACGCCTCCGGGTACTTGTCGTCGACGACGAGCCTCACATCCTGCACTACATGCACGCCACACTGGACGCGTGGGGCCACGTACCGGTGGTGGCCCGGAACGGGCGCGAGGCCCTGGAACTGGCGGACCGCGAGGCCTTCGATTTGGTGATTTCCGACTTGCGCATGCCGGAGCTGAGCGGCCGCGAGTTCTACGAGGCGCTCGCCACCCGCCATCCGTCGCTCGCCGCCCGCCTCATCTTCAGCACCGGGGACACCGTGCGCGGCGACACCCTCGCCTTCCTCGAGAGCCTCGATCGTCCCTACCTCCACAAGCCGTTCAGTCTGGCCGAGCTTCGCACCCTTCTCGCTGCGGTTGCCCGGGACGCGTGATCGCCCGCGTCGTCCATCTCGCGTCCGGACGCGAGTGGCGCGGTGGGCAGCGCCAGGTATGGCTCCTGGCACGCGAGCTCACGCGGCTCGACGTGCCGCAGATCGTCGTCACCGGGGGCCGCGGTGAGCTCGCCAGGCGCCTCAGGCGGGACGGCGTGCCCCTCAGGTCGGTGCCCTGGAGCGTCGGGGTCGATCCACGCGTGCTGCCAGGGCTGCTGAACGAGCTGCGAGCGACGCCATCACTGGTCCATGCCCACGATGCCCACGCCGTGGCGCTGGGCGGCCTGGCGGCGATGCTCGCCCGTCGTCCCCTGGTCGCGACTCGACGGGTGGACTTCCACCTGCGCCGCCGAGGGTACTGGGGCCGTGCCGCGCGTGTCATTGCGATCTCCGAGGCCGTGGCTCGGGTTCTCGGACAGGATGGGATTTCGCCGGAGCGCATCGCGGTAGTGCATTCGGGGATCGCGGTCGACGAGGTTCGCCGAACGCTGCCGCTCGGCATTCGCGCAAGGCTGGGGCTCCCGGCTGATGCGCTGATCGCGGCGAACGTCGCGGCACTGGTCGGACACAAGGACCATGCGACGCTCCTCCGCGCAGCCGCCCTGCTGCGCGACACGGTCCCCCTGCTCCACTGGGTCATCGCCGGAGAAGGCATCGAGCGCCCTAGCCTCGAGCGACTTCGCGTACAGCTGGGCCTCGAGCGCCGGGTGCACCTGCTGGGCCACCTCGACGAGCCGGCCCGGCTCGTCGCCGATGCCTCCTGCTTCGTCATGAGCTCACGGGAGGAAGGTCTGGGCACCTCCGTTCTGGAGGCGATGGCGCTTGGCATCCCGGTTGCGTCAACGACCGCGGGTGGTCTTCCCGAAATGCTGCAGGACGGTGCAGGCCTCCTGGTACCCCCGGGTGATCCGGTGGCCCTGGCGGCCGCCGTCGCACGGCTGGTGGGTGACCCGGCCCTGGCGCAGGACCTCGCGGGAAAGGCCGAACAGCGGGTGGCGGGGTTTACCGCGGCGCGCATGGCAGAGGCGGTCCGATCGGTGTATCGTTCCTTGGCCCCATTTCCTTGACGGATCATGATTTACGTTTGCATTCCGAGCCGTAATGAAGCCCCGACCGTCGGGCTGCTCCTGTGGAAGATCCGCCAGGTATTCGCGGCCTTTCCGCGCGAATACCAGCTGCTGGTGCTGGACGACGGATCGACCGATTCGACTGCGGAAGTCCTCGAGCCGTATGCCCGGGTGCTGCCGCTCACCGTGGTTCGCCGAGCCTCTCCGCAGGGGTATGCCGCCTCGGTGGAGGAGCTGATGCGCAAGGCCGTCGAGCTGACCGACCGGCCCAAGCGCGACGCGGCGATCCTGATGCACGCCGATTTCGCTCACAACCCGCAGATCCTGCCTGACCTGGTCCGCCGCATCGAGAGCGGGGCCGACCTGGTGGTGGCCGAAGGTCAACTGGCGGGCGAGCCGTCTAGGGGATATCGGTTCCTCCGCCGTCACGCGCCGGCGCTGCTGCGCGGCGTGGTGGCGGTACCGACGGTAAAGGACCTCGTGTCGGGCTATGCAGCGATCCGGCTCGTGGCGCTGCGGAACGCGATCCGGAGTCAAGCGGGCCACCTGCTCCACACCGATGGCTGGGCCGCGAACGCCGAGCTGTTCTGGCGCACCGCGCGGTACGCGCGGCGGGTTGAGACCGTGTCATCCATCGAGCGCCACGATCTGCGCAGCCGAGCCAGCCGGATCCACCCGTGGGAGGCGGCCACCTGCCTCTGGGCAGCGCGCCGGGTGCTTCGGGCCACCCCCGTGCCGCCGGCGCCCTCGGAGCCTTCACCTCGGCGCGAAGCCGAGCCCCAGGCGGTGGCGCCGTGAAGTCCCTCCTGCTCGCGCTGGCGCTGGCCCAGAGCCCGACCGCCGCGCCGCCACCGGCCGCCCCCGCGGCGGCTGCCGCCGCGACATCCACCCCGGCCTACCCATGGGCCGTGGGCGAGACCCTGACCTACACCGCCAAGCTCGGCATATTGTCGCTCGGGTCGGGCACGCTCGAGGTGGCCGGGATCGATACCGTGCGGGGCGAGCAGTCGTTCCGGTTCCGCTTCCGGCTGCAGGGTAAGACGATCGTCTACTCGCTGGACGACGTCCTCGAGTCGTTCGTCGGCACCAAGGATCTGATCTCGCGCCGCTTCGTCCAGGATTTCGTGGAGAACGGCAAGCCGATCAAGCGCCACTACGAGATCGTGGCCGATTCGGGCTACTACCGCGAGGAGGGCAAGCCCGGCACTCAGCCCGCTCCCGCCGACGCGCTCGACGACGCGGCGTTCTTCTACTTCGTGCGGGTCACCGAGCTCAAGGTCGGCAAGACCTACTCCTACGATCGCTACTTCCGGAAAGAGAAGAACCCGGTGACCATCGAGGTCACCAAGCGTGAGAAGATGGAATTGCCCGATGGCCGCGAGGTCGACTGCCTGGTGCTGCACCCGGTGATCGACACCAAAGGCATGTTCTCCAAGCGATCCGATACCCGCATCTGGCTGACGGACGACGAGCGCCGTCTTCCGGTCCAGATCCGCAGCAAGTTCCCCTTCGGTACCATCACGCTCCGGATGAAGGACATGGTGCTGCCCCCCACCACCGCGGCCGGCCGCTAGGCGTGAGCTACCGCGAGGCCGACCTGCGGCGGCTCAAGACCATTCCCGTGGCCGGCCGCCAGAACAAGGTCGATCCCTCGCTGCTGGCCTCGCCCCCGGGCGATGATCGCTCCTTCGCGGCCTTCTTCGCCGCGCTCCCGGACGTGCTGGCGGCGCGTGACCTTCGCGCGGTCATCGCGGGTGTGGCCGACGCGGCGCGCGCGGGTCGGGGCGTCGTGCTGCTCGTCGGCGGCCATGTCATCAAGACGGGCCTCGGCCCGCTGCTCCGCAGCCTCATGGCCCGGCGGGTCGTGACCCATCTGGCGCTCAACGGGGCGGCCGCGATCCATGACTTCGAGCTCGCGGCCTATGGCGGTACCAGTGAAGACGTGGAGAGCGGATTGGCCGACGGCAGCTTCGGCATGGCGGAGGAAACCGGCGCCGAGATGAACGCGGCCGTCATCGCGGCGGCGGACGCGAGCCAGGGCATGGGCGAGGGATTGGCGCGGGCACTCACCGCTCGACCGGAGCTGCCGGGCCGCGGGGTGTCGGTGCTGGTGGGCGCCCACGAGCTCGATATCCCCGTGACCGTGCATGCGGCGATCGGCGCAGAGATCGTGCACCAGCATCCCCGTGCCGACGGCGCGGCCATCGGCGCGACCAGCCACCGCGATTTTCGCCGGCTCGCCGGGTCGCTGCCGAGCCTGCATCAGGGCGGGGTCGTCCTCAACCTGGGCAGCGCGGTGGTGCTGCCCGAGGTGTTCCTCAAGGCGCTCACGGTGGCGCGGAACCTGGATCATGGTCGCCCGACCCACTTTCTCGCCGCCGACTTCGACATGCAGCGCCATTACCGCCCGCGCCTCAACGTGGTTCAGCGACCCACGCGCGCCGGCGGCGCCGGCTACCTGCTGACCGGTCACCACGAGATCCTGTTGCCGCTGCTGGTCTGGGGGATCCTGGAGGAGCTGGGAACGGGCTGAGGCATGGCCTTGCGCAGCGAGGGACCTGCGCCTGGGGTGGAACAACTCACCCCGGGCAAGGTCCCTCGCGATATTCGCCCTTCGCGTGTGAAGCGGCGGTCGGTGCGCCTGCCGCGATTACACCGCCGGGCGCCCCGCGATCATCTCCCGCACTCGCGCCGCCGTCTCCGGCGCGACGACCTTGAGCACCAGGTAGATCAGGAACCCGATCAGGGCGAACCACGCGACCGTCACCAGGAGCCCGATCAGCAGCCCGAACAGGCCGAAGAAGATCTTGAGCAGGAAGATCGCGATGACGGCGAAGATCGCGAACCCAAGCAGGTTACGGAACATGGTAGTTTCCCTCGATAATCGGGTCAGCGCGTCCTACGGCCGGACGTTTCAAAAAGTTTCATAGGAAAGATAAGTGGCTGCGAACTACGATGTTATCGTCGTGGGTGGCGGGCCGGTAGGGGCTGCGGCAGCGCGCGAGCTGGCGCTGTCCGGGCGGCGGGTGGCCGTGATCGAATCTGACGGCGACCTAGGCCAGGGATGGCGCGCCGCGGCTGGGATGCTCGCGCCACAGATCGAGGCCGACCCCGAGGACCCGCTGCTCGAGCTCGGGCTCGCGGGACGCGAGCTCTACTCCACCCTCGCGGGCACGCTGCGTGAGACCACCGGCATCGACATCGGCCTCTGGCGCGAAGGCATCGCGCACATCGCCGCCAGCGAGGCGGAGGCAGGCGAGCTGCGCGCTCGCTGCGCTTGGCAGCGGCAGCACAGCTTTCTGAGCGACTGGCTGGATGCGGAAGAGGTGAGAGCCCGCTGGCCCTGGCTCGGGCCCACGGCAGGTGCCCTGTGGGCGGCCCGGGAGGGTGCTCTGGAGCCCGAGAAGCTGGTAGCCGCGCTCCTGGCCGACGTCGAGCGTCTGGGTAGCGTGGTGATGCGCGACAGGGTCCTGTCCATAGATCAGCGCGGCGACCGGGTGACCGGTGTGACCGCGGACGGCGGGCGCTACGGCGCGCCGGACGTCCTGATCGCGGCAGGCGCCTGGTCCGGCATGATCGGCGGCATGCCGCGCCCGCTCGCCGTGGCGCCGGTGCGAGGTCAGATGGCCGCCTTGCCCTGGCCCGTGAGCGCTCGCCGGGCCATCGTCTACGGCCACGGCGGATACCTGCTCGCCCGGGGCGACGAGGCGATCCTGGGCTCGACCATGGAATACGTCGGCTTTCGCCCCGAAACTACCTCGGCTGGTCTGGCCCGGATCTTCGGGGTGGGCACCGCGCTCTGCCCTTCGCTCAGCACGGCCTCGGTGCGGCGGACCTGGGCGGGCCTCCGGCCGGTCACGCCCGACGGCCGGCCCATTATCGGCAGCGAGCCGCGGCTCGCCGGGCTGTGGTACGCCACCGGTCACGGGCGGAACGGCATCCTGCTCGCCGGCATCACCGGCTTGATCGTGCGGCAGCTGCTGGATGGCGAGGCCACGGTGGAGGACATCGACGCCTACGCGCCGACCCGATTCTGGTCGTGGTAAGCGGAAGTCGCCGACTACCGGACGGTAGAGGTCAGTAGAGCAGTAGAACGAACCTGCACCCTCTGCAGCCCGATAGCCGGCGACCGCGGGCTCTGACGCAGCAATTACGCCATGGCCACAGGCGACGGATTCATGCCTCCCGTACGGCCCGCATGTGCCTTTGAGCGCAGGTAGATGGGCCCCTGGGCTGCTCGCCGTACCGCCGGGACGTTCCGACAGACTGTCCCCCTGGGAGGACAGCGGAGCATCCAAACGACACGCCTACCAATCCGAACCCGGAACCAGAGCCGTACCAGGGCAGCAGGCGAGCTCGGCTCCCTCCGTCAGCAGCCGGACGTTCCTCTTGGCTCGAAAAGAGTCGTCAGGGCGCTGCGATCATCGTTCGTGCTTGTGGACTTTCCGCGCTGGCGTGTAGACTGACAGACGGTCCGACCGTCCCCCTCGCCCTCGGGAGCCTCCTCAAGCCATGGCCCATGCCTGACGCGGCCTCGCGACCGTCCCCGGCCGACGGCGAGCTCGTGGCGCGTGCCGCGCAGGGCGAGGAAGAGGCGATCGCGACGCTCTACGACCGATACGGACCGGTGCTCTACGCCGTGGCCTATCGTATCGTCGGACAGCCTGCGGATGCCGAGGAGGTCGTGCTGGAGGCGTTCGCGCAGGCGTGGCGTGACGCCGCGCGGTTCAATGCGGACCGCGGCTCGGTGCCCGGCTGGCTCACGACGATTGCCCGAAGCCGTGCGCTCGACCTGGTCCGCGCGCGGGCTCGGCGCGAGCGGATCACCGCGTCCGCCGCGGCGGATCGGCCCGACTCGCCCCTGGCGATGGGCGAGGTCGGACCTGACCCCGGCCGGGCCCTCGATCACGACGAGCGCCGCCGGCAGGTGCGTCAGGCTCTCGAAGCTTTGAGCCCGCCCCAGCGCCAGGCCATCGAGCTGGCGTACTTCGAGGGATTGTCGCAGTCGGAAATCGCGGAGCGGCTGCAGGAGCCGCTCGGCACCGTGAAGACGCGGGTCCGCCTGGGGATGCAGAAGCTCCGCGAAAGCCTGCGACCCTTCTATTTCGAGCGAGGCACATGACCGCGCCGGGCCAGGACTCGCCCCAGGATCTCGCAGCGGCCTATGCGCTGGGCGCGCTGTCGGCGGACGAGGCCCGCCGGTTCGAGGCGTTCCTCGCCGTCTCGCCCGAGACTCAGCGCGAGGTGCGCGAGTATCGCGAGGTGGCGGCGCTGCTGGCGCTCGACGGCCCGGAAGGCGCCGGCTCCCTGCCCGGGGGCCTGCGCGATCGGGTGCTCGAGCGGGTTGCGGAACAGAAGAACCGCGCCCTGCGCCCGATGGCTCGCGGGCAGGCCCCGCGTCCGTCGTCGGTCGTCTGGGTGGCGCTGGCGGCAACCCTGCTGCTGGCGGTCGGGCTGGGTGCCGGGCTGGTGTCGGTTCGCGGGCGAGTGGCCGCGCTGCAAGGCGAGCTGGCGGCCCGGAACGCCACGCTGGATCGCACCGCCCAGCAGCTGGCCGAACGTGACGCCACGCTCAATTCCATCCTGGAGCCGGGCGTCGAGCTGTACCAGCTCACCTCCAGCGGCGATCCCGAGCCCGGCATTCAACTGTTCTGGAATCGTCAGCGCAATCAGGCCATCGTGCACGGATTCCGGCTCAAACCGGTGCCCAGTGGGAAAGCCTACCAACTGTGGTTCATCAAGGACGGCGCGCCGATCCCCTCGGTCACCTTCAAGCCCGAGCCCGACGGGCATGCGGAGGTCGAACACGTGACGGTGCCGGGAGCCGGCGTGCTGAGCGCCGCGGCGGTCACCGTGGAGCCCGAGGCCGGATCCGCGCAGCCGACCTCACCCGTCGTGCTGCTGGGACCGCTCAAGCGGTCGTGATTCGAGCGCTCTTGTCCTGGCGCCGGTGTGAGATGGCCTGGCTCGGGTTCGCGCTCCTGCTGGCGCGGACGGCCCACGCTCAGTCCGCACTGGACGCCGAGCGGGCCGAGTACCTGCATTGGCTCACCACCTCGCCGACGTCACCCCTGGCCGCGCTGGCCCAGCAGCCCATCGGCGGCGGCCTTCGTGTCGGACCGGCGGATGCCGAAATTCCGCTGGAGGGTACCCCCGAACACCGGGTCGAGGCGCGCCCCGGCGGCGTGCGACTCACCGGTCCCTCGGGCACGCGCATCCTCCCGCGCGGCGTGCCAGTCGCGGTCGGCCGCTACACGCTCGTGGCCGAGGGCTCGAGCGGCCGAGAGGTGCTCACCGTATTCGGGCCCGCTCGTTCCGCCAAGCGGCCGAGCTACTATGAGCCATCGCCGGCCTGGATCTTCGTGGGGCCGCTCATCCCGCCGGCCCGCCACGCTACCACCCGAGTGCTCGGCCTCGATGGAATCGAGGTCGAGGCAGCGGAGGCCGGCAGCGTGGTCGTGCCGGTGAGCGGACGGCGGGTGCCGCTGCTGGTCCGTCGGCTGCCGCTGGCGGGGGGCGAGGAGTCGGAGCTCGAGATCTTCTTTCGTGACGAGACCAACGGACGGGGCACCTACCCGGCGGGTCGCTTCGTGACGCTGATGCCCGCGGGGCAGGGACGCTACCGGCTCGATTTCAATCGGGCTCGCAATCCGTTCTGCGCCTACAGCTCCGCCTACCCCTGTCCCGCGCCCTGGCGCGGCAATGCCCTTCCCGCGCCGGTGACCGCCGGTGAACGGTACGGCCGCGGGGGCCCGGTTGCCCCGACCGGCGACTCGGCGCGGTGAGGGTCGCGCGGTGGGCAGCGCTCGCGCTAAGCCTGGTCGGGCACGCGCCATCGCCGACCGGGCCCTGGCGCGCCGTGCTCGATCTGGAGGGCGCCACGCTCGGCTTCGGGCTCGAGATCCAGGGCGCACCCGGCGCCCTCCGCGGGCGCCTCTGCAACGGCCGGCGCTGCGAGCCTTTCTCCAAGGTCAGCCTGCAGGGCGACAGCCTCAAGCTCGAGATCGCCGACTACGCGGCGAGTATCACCGCGCGGCTGTCCCGGGATTCGCTCACGGGCACGTACCGCAACGTGGGGAACCGCGGCCCGCGAGTCATTCCGTTTCGAGCGGCGCGCGGCCACTGGTCGGTGACGCCCGGGCCCGCGGCGCTGGTCGGTCGCTGGGACGCCAGCTTCTTCTCGGACTTCGGCACCAGCCCCCGGGTCTTCGAGTTCCGGAATGGCCCGGACGGTCTCGAGGGCACCATGATCTCGAATACCGGCGACTACGGTCATTTCGCCGGCGAGGTCAGGGGCGACAGCTTCGCTCTGGCGCACTTCGACGGCTCGTTCGTTTATCTGCTCACCGGCGCCCGCCACGGCGACACCTTGCGCGGCGTGTTCCACGCCGGCGTCCGGACCCAGACACCGTGGATCGCCGTCCGCAGCACCGGCGCGCCGCACCTTAAGTCCCCGACCGAGATCACGACAGCCGATACCAGCGGGCCGTTCCGGTTCGCCTTTCCGGACCTGCAGGGCCGCATCGTGACCCAGAGCGATCGGCGATTCCGGGGGAAGGTGGTCGTCCTCGACATCTTCGGCACCTGGTGTCCCACCTGCCATGACGCCGCGCCGGGGCTGGTCCGCTTGTATCGCAAGTACCACGCGCGCGGGCTCGAGATCGTGGGGCTCGCATACGAGGTCACGGGAGACTCGGCCGTAGACGCCCGACAGGTCCGGCGCTTCCGCGACAAGTTCCGGATTCCGTTCCCGCTGCTCTTGGCAGGCATCAATGACACCGAGGCGGCCGCGGAGAGTCTGCCTCAGCTCCACGGGTTCACGTCCTTCCCGACCACCGTCTTGCTGGGCCGAGACGGCCGAGTCCGGCGCGTACGCGCCGGATTCTGGGGACCGGCCACCGGCGCGCAGCACCAGCGGCTGCTGGAGGAGATGGACCGCGAGGTCGAGCGCCTGCTGAGTGAACCCGGATGAGGCTCCGGACGGGGCTTGGTGAGGCGACGGGCGCTACTTCTGCTTGACCGACGCGGTCTTCGCGTCGGGATCGACGCGAAGTCCGAGGTACTCCCCGCCGAGGGCGTGAGAAGGCACACCGCACAACAGCCAGAACCAGCCGGCTTCGTCCGCCTCAAACGTGGTGCGGTCGCCCTGCCCCGCCGCGAGGCCGGCAGCGACCGAGCGACTCATCGCGTTGGTGAACGCGGCGCGGCCGCCTTCCGTGGGGAGCTTCTCCCGCTCGACCATGACCACCAGGCTGTGCGGCGCGGTCGAGTCGGCGTTGCGCCAATCCCACTGCACCGTCCAATTGAGCGGCACCACGATCTGAAGCTCGCCCTTCCGGTGCCCGTTGATGAGGGCCCCGCCATCAGGCGCGCGGGTAACCTGGAGCGCCATGGTGACCGTCCTGGCGGCCGCATCGGCTACCAGCCAGGCCGGTGCGACCGTGTCAACGCGGGTGGACGCGGGGGTGGTTGGCGCGGAGTCCGTCGCGCTGGGGGTCTGCGCTGCTCCCACGGCAGCCACGGCGGAACTCGTCAGTGCAAGCAGCGCAGCCGTGACAAAAGCTCTTATCTCGCGCGGCATCGGTCGGTCTAGCCCCCTGTTCCAGTCGTCGGTAGCTTGATGCTCTGGTGCCGCAACCTAATCGGGGAGAGACGCAATGGCGGGACTACTCTCGAGAGAGCGGATTGTGGCGGGCCCGGGGTTCAATCGGTGGCTCGTGCCGCCGGCGGCGCTGGCCATCCATCTGTCCATCGGGATGGCGTACGGCTTCAGCGTGTTCTGGCTGCCGCTGAGCAAGGCCATCGGCATCACCCACTCCGTGGCCTGCCCTGCCGACATGAGCTTTCTCCAGCAGGTGGTCACCACCAGCTGCGATTGGAAGATCAGCACCCTGGGTTGGATGTTTACCCTGTTCTTTGTCTTTCTGGGGTCCTCGGCGGCGGTGTTCGGGCGGTGGCTGGAGCACGCGGGCCCACGAAAGGCGGGGGTGGTGGCCGCGTTTTGCTGGGGCGGTGGGTTCATGATCTCCGCGCTTGGCGTGCAGCTGCACCAGATCTGGCTGCTGTGGCTCGGGTCCGGTGTCATCGGCGGGTGCGGTTTGGGCCTGGGGTACATCTCGCCGGTGTCCACCCTCATCAAGTGGTTTCCCGACCGGCGGGGCATGGCCACCGGGATGGCCATCATGGGGTTCGGCGGGGGGGCCATGATCGGGGCCCCGCTGGCCGACATCCTGATGAAGCACTTCGCCACGCCCACCTCGGTCGGGGTGAAGGAAACCTTCATCACCCTGGGGGTGATCTACTTCATCGCGATGCTGGCAGGGGCGTTCGGCTATAGGGTGCCGCCCGCCGACTGGTCGGTGGCGCCGAAGGTGCCCCGCCACCGGGCACTCACCACGCAGCACGCTGCGCTCCGGGCGGAGATGATCACCACCCGCCACGTCCACGTGGACGTGGCCTGGAAGACGCCTCAGTTCTGGCTGCTGTGGTGGGTGCTCTGCCTCAACGTGAGCGCCGGCATCGGCGTCATCGGGATGTCGTCGCCCATGATCCAGGAGGTGTTCGGGGGGCGGCTGATCAACCTGCCCGGGGTGCCGCTGAGTCAACTGTCGGAGGCGCAGAAGGCGCAGGTCGCCACCATCGGTGCGTCGTTCGCGGCGCTGCTCAGTCTCTTCAACATCGCGGGGCGGATCGGCTGGGCGTCGCTGTCGGACTACATCGGCCGGAAGCAAACCTATTTCGTCTTCTTCGTCCTGGGCGGCTGCCTGTACGCGTCAGTCCCCACGGCCGGCCGCAGCGGCATCGTCCCGCTGTTCGCCGGCCTGTTCTGCCTGATTCTCACGATGTACGGGGGCGGGTTCTCCACGATCCCGGCGTACCTGGCCGACGTGTTCGGCACCCAGTTCGTGGGAGCGATCCACGGGCGCCTGCTCACCGCCTGGTCAGCGGCCGGCATTCTTGGCCCGGTGCTGGTGAACTATATCCGGGAGTATCAGATCGACCGGGGCGTGCCGCCGGCGCAGGCGTACAACGTGACGATGTACGTCCTGACGGGACTGTTGGTGCTGGGTTTCTTCTGCAATCTGGCGGTGCGACCGGTGGCGGAACGGTACTACATGAGCGACGAGGAGCTGGCGCGCGAGCGGGGGTTGCTGGCGGCGGGTGGCCGAAGCTGACGATTGCATAAAGTCCCCTGGCCCCGAATATTAATCCGGCCGAGGGGCGGGTTGGGGGGTATCCCCACAGTGCAAAGGATTGCATCGTGAGCCAAGAGGATCCGAGCCGCGGTGACGGAGCCGGCCAGTGGGGGCTGGTGGCACTGGCGTGGGCGGCGGTTGGAGTTCCGCTGCTCTGGGGGGTGTGGGACACCCTCATGAAGGCGGCGAAGCTCTTCCGATAGGGGACCGACGCAAATTCTTACACCCCCACTCAAGCGCAACTCTTTGCATTGAATACGGTTGCATGCCGATGACCCGGAAAATCACGCGAACTGTCGGGATTCTGGGGTCTTGACGCCCGGACCCTGCTTCGCAGATTGTAACCGATTCGACACTTACCGCCCCTTTCGTTGCGAATGAGGCCCGCAGGGTCTCAGCCCCACAGCGCGGATACCTGCCGCAGCCTTGCCCCCGTCACTGACCGCCGCAACTCGAGCGTCAGCGACGCCAGCAGGCCGGTGCCAGGTGCGAATCGCCGGGGTGTGCGTCCGGGGTAACCGATCGATCGGCACGCGAACACGAAAATCGGATCGAAGGGCCTCTCCCTTCGATCTTTCACGGGCCCTCACGGTCCGTCTCCGCTCCGAAGGTTCAGCTCAAAGGGAGAGTGGTCCATGCGCATGAGCACGCGTTGGCTGTTGGTCCCGGTGCTCCTCGCCACCGCCGGTCCGGCGGCGGCCCAACAAGGCGACTGGACGACGTACGGCGGCAACGACTGGAACCAGCGCTACTCACAACTGAAGACCATCAACACGTCGAATGTCGGCCAGCTGGTGGTCCGGAAGATGTTCCAGACGGGCATTACCAAGCTGGGATCCTTCGAGAACACGCCGATCGTCACCGGCGGCATGATGTACGTCACCACGCCCTACAACACTGCCATCGCCTACGATCTCAAGACCAACAAGGAAGCGTGGCGTTACGAGCATAAGCTCGGCACCACCATCTTCTGCTGCGGCCCCAATAACCGCGGCGTCGCCATCCACGGCGGCGAACACCTGTACATGGGCACCCTGGACGCTCACCTGGTCGCCCTCAACGCCAAGGACGGCAAGGTCTTGTGGGACAAGGAAGTGGCCGACCCCGCCTTCGGGTACAGCATCACCCACGCGCCCCTCATCATCGGTGACAACGTCATCGTCGGGGTATCCGGCGGCGAGTACGGCATCCGCGGCTTCGTGCAGGCCTACAATGCCATGACCGGCGACCCGGTGTGGCGCTGGTACTCGATTCCCGCCCCCAAGGGCGACTCGACCTTCGACGACAAGGCGCCCAACGGGTGGTTCGGCACCTGGCCCACCAGCACGGCCGACGGCGCTGATCTGCACCGCGACGTGACCAAGGAGAAGGGCGACAGCGCCAAGTTCGCCGACGCCTGGAAGAACGGCGGCGGCGGCGTGTGGATGACGCCGGCCTACGACAAGGAGAGCAACACCATCTTCGTCGCCGTCGGCAACCCGTCCCCGGACCTCGACGGCAGCGTCCGACCGGGCGACAACCTGTACACCGACTGCGTCGTGGCCATCGACGCGAGCAACGGCAAGACCAAGTGGTACTATCAGACGGTGCCGCACGACGTGTGGGACCTGGACGCGGTCTCCCCGCCGGCCGTCGTGACGGTGGGCGGGCAAAAGGTCGTGGTGCACGCGGGCAAGACCGGCTGGGTCTACGTACTCGACGCGGCCACCGGCAAACTGGTTCGCCGGAGCGACGCGTTCGTCCCGCAGGAAAACATGTTCGCCCTGCCCACCGAGAAAGGCACCCGCATGCTGCCGGGCGCCAACGGCGGCTCGGAGTGGTCGCCGGTGTCGATCGACCCGACGCTCGGCTACGCGTTCGTGGCGGCCCTCCACCAGCCGATGAACTACATCGTGCATACGGCGCCCTGGGAGAAGGGCCGGCTCTGGCTGGGATCGGCCTTCGTGGCCATCCCGGGCGAGGAGCAGTACGGCCTGTTCTCCGCGGTCGACCTCAAGACCGGCAAGATCGCGTGGCAGAACAAGGTGCCGCAGCCGATGATGGGCGGCTCGCTGGCCACCGCCGGCGGTCTCACCTTCACCGGTGAAGGCAACGGCAACTTCAACGCCTACAACTCGAAGACCGGCAAGCTGCTGTGGCAATTCAACGCCGGCGCGGGCTGCAACTCGGCCCCGATGACGTTCACGATGAATGGCGAGCAGTTCATCGCGGTCGCCTGCGGCGGCAACTTCCAGATCAGCTATCCGCTGGGCGACGCACTGATGGTCTTCGGTCTGCCGGCGAAGAAGAAGTAACAGCCAGCAACGGCCGGTAGGGGCCCCTCTGGAGCCCCTGCCGGCCGATTCCTTTGGGGCAGAGCGTGGCGATTCGGTGGTGGTGGGCGGCCCTGGTGGCCGGAGGGTTTCTGGTGGGCCGGGCCAGTGCCGGAGGGCCGGAGCGTCACTGGAGCATGCAGGACGGCACCGACTGGCGGAGCCTGGGCCCCGAGGCCCGCCAGGCCTATGCGGACGGATTTCTCGCGGGGGCCGGATTCGGGCAGGCGGCCGGAACCGCGAGCGATTCGGCGGGGCTGCGGGCGGCGATGACGACGCTGTACCGGGACGGACGGTTCCGGTTTCCGTATGCCGCGAATGTCTACGTCACCCGCGTCAACGACTACTACTGGTGGGAGAATCACCGTCCACTCCCCATCTGGTACGGCTTCTGGGAGGTGAACGCATCGCTCACTGGTCCGACGACTGAATCCGCGCGCTAGCGCGGCCCCGATTTGCTGGTGCAGGCTCGTCCCGAAGGTTGGCTGTCGTTGGCGGTCAATTCTTACACTGAGGGAGAAGCACCTATGAAGAAAGTCGCTCTGTTGTGCTTGGGTCTGGCGCTCGGCGCGGCGAATGCCGCGGAAGCCCAGCTCACGATGCAGATGAGCAATGGGTGGAGTTTCACGTTCGCCGGTAACGTGAACGCGTTCTACATCTATCAAAACACCAAGGACGCGGTCACAGGCACGACGACCGGCAAGGATCTGAGCGTGGGCACCGGCCTCCTTCCGGCCTTCGCGGTGTTCGATGCGAAGGGCAAGGAAGACAACCTGGATCTCGGCGTGCACTTCGGCTTCGCGCCGCAGGTCGAGACCGGCGGGCACAACGCCAGCTACTTCGGCACCGACGCCGCGGGCGCCCAGATCGACATGCGTCAGGTGTACCTGACCGCGGGTGGCACCTGGGGCTCGCTCACGATGGGTAAGGAGCTGGGCCTGTATCAGCGCGGCAACATCCTCACCGACATGACCCTGCTCGGCGTCGGCGTGGGCGGCGGTGGCCGTGGAACGGCGCTCGGCCGCATCGGCTACGGCTATCTGTACACCGACTTCCGGCCGCAGCTGACCTACACCACGCCCGCCGGCCGGCCGACCTCGCTCAGCATCGGCCTGTTCGAAGGCATCCGGCAGGGCGCGTTCGACGTGCTGGAGCTGCCGCGGGTCGAGGCCGAGTTCAACTACAACGGCAAGATGGGCGAGAACAACAACATCAAGCTCTTCATCAACGGCGCCGCGCAGACGGCCAAGAACGGCGTCGGCAGCGGGACCGACAATCTCAGCTCGGTCGGTGGCGGCGCGGGTGTCACGATCGACGTCTCCGGCTTCGCGCTCACCGGCTCCGGGTTCTACGCCAAGGGCATGGGCATCCTGCTCTCGGGCGACGGCATCGTGGGCGGCGGTAACTTCGACAACGGTGGCGTCGACGCGGACGGCACCGGCCGGAAGTCGTACGGCTTCATCGGCCAGGCCGTCTATACCCCGCCCAACAGCAAGTTCGGCATCGGCGGGAGCTGGGGCGAGAACCACCTGAAGGCCACCGACGCCGAGGGCGGCGGGCAGCTGGGCAAGCAGCGCGCGGTCATCGGTCAGATCACCTACAAGTGGAGCAAGTCGCTCCGCTGGGTGGCGGAATACGGCCACATCGACAACTACAGCGGTGACGTGAAGACCACCAAGGCCGACCAGGGCTCCCTGGGCATGATGCTGTTCTTCTAGGCCTGCTGCACGGCAGTGAGCGGCCGTCCCGCAAGGGGCGGCCGCTTCTTTTTCCCGGGTCGCGTTTACATTCCGGGACACCCTTCCACACCCGGAGAGCCACACGATGCGCTCGTACCCGATCCTCGGCGCCCTTGTCCTGCTCGGCGCCTGCGGCGGCGCCGGCTCGCTGCCGATCGCCCTCACCGCGTCGCCCTCGTCCAGCCCGCCGGACGCCATGGCGTGCGTCAAGGCGAAGCTCGATACCCTCGGGTACGCGGCAACCTCGTTCGACCAGACCGACATGCGGCTGACCGCGCGGCGCATCGACGACAGCATCCATCGGGCGGACCCGCAATATCGCCGCAACGTAGACCGGCTCGAGATCCAGGCCACGCCAGGGGCAGACGGCAAGACCAGCCTTGCGGTCACGGGGCGGAGCTACGCCGAATACGAGACCCATCGCGGGCCGACCGAGCAGGAAGAGCGGGCTTCGGCCAACGCTCGCCAGGCCGCCCAAGCCCTGGTGGAGGCCTGCGGTCGCCCGTGACCAC
Organism: Gemmatimonadales bacterium; assembly: GCA_035688885.1. Classification (GTDB taxonomy): domain Bacteria; phylum Gemmatimonadota; class Gemmatimonadetes; order Gemmatimonadales; family GWC2-71-9; genus CAVVWJ01. The sequence goes on along the minus strand of DASSMN010000017.1, from coordinate 624 downwards.
CGTCTGACGAAACGTCCCTGCCGCTGTATCCAGGCCACCGGCGCCGCAGCGGCCCGGTGGCTTCGCCTTCCGAAGCCGACTAGCTTTCCAGCGGTTTCTCCACCCATCATCCGACGCAGGGAGCACGGTAGTGTCGGTCCCGCTCGTTCAACTCACCGGTACGCCTGCCGCCGCGGCAGTGACGCCTGTTCCGGTCCGGAAGCCGGGCTGGCTCAAGGTCAGGCCGCCCGGTGGACCCAACTACGCGCACATCAAGGGCATGATGCGCGAGCTCGGGCTGCACACCGTGTGCGAAGAGGCGCGCTGCCCCAACATCGGCGAGTGCTGGGAGCACAAGGCGGCCACATTCATGATCCTCGGCGACGTGTGCACCCGGAACTGCACCTATTGCGCGGTGGCCCACGGCACTCCGAGCGCGTTCGACCCGCTGGAGCCGGCGCGGCTGGCCCAGGCCGTCGAGCGCATGGGGCTCGCCCACGTGGTGATCACCTCGGTGGACCGTGACGATCTCCCCAACGGCGGGGCCGAGGCGTTTGCCGGTTGCATTACCGAGCTCCGACGGCGGATGCCGGACACGACGGTCGAGGTCCTGATCCCGGACTTCAAGGGCTCGGAGGCCGCGCT